>NZ_JBICKA010000064.1:0-5743 GCF_043103635.1 Pseudomonas sp. yb_9
CTGTATCGGACTGCTTACAAAAACGACTTACCGCTCGTCGGAATGCTCCAGCGAGCGCAGGTAATCGGCCACCGCAATCCGGTCGACCTTGCGCTGGCCTGCCCACAGGAAGTGTCGCCAGGTGTCGCTGTCGAGCAGCCGGTCGACCTCCTGGCGGATGCGTTTCTGTTCCGCATAGGGCACTTGCGCCGGCGGGTTATCCATCCGCCAGGCGGCTTCCAGCACTTCGACCAACTTGCCGCGCAGCTTCTCCAGGCGGCGATACCGGCCACCTTGCCACCGATGAACGCCGGGCCACCGCTGTCACCGCTGCTGAGTATGCCCTCGCTCTGCCCCAGTCCGGTGTGCTTGAGGTTGAGGAAACGCCCCAGGGCGTCCTGGGCACTGCTGCCATTGTCGAAGTCGGCGATCAACTGGGTACCGGGTTTGGGTGCCCAGGGCATGATCGCACCCGCCTTGGCCTTGAGAGCCGAGGCATCGGCATCGAACGTGTTGCTGGCCTTCTGACGGATCGGCGCCCCTGAGTAGCTGCTGGACGTTCCCGCCGCACCGGTGCCCGGCTTGCCATAACCGACGAAGGTCATGGCTTGGCCAATCTCGTCGCTGGCCCGGTAGATGTCGTAGCGCTGGGCGGTGACCGGCGCATGGCCATTGAGCCAGACGATGGCCAGGTCGTTGTTCAGGCTGCTGGCGTCATAGCCCGGCAGGATCGTGGCCTTGCTCGATGTGAGGGTCTTGACCCCGGCGCTGGTCTCGAAGGTCACGGTGCTCGGCGCGCTGCCGTTCTTGAACAGATGCGCCGCGGTCAGGATCGCCTGGCCGCCGTAGAGCAACACGCCCGTTCCATAGACACCTCCTGTGGAAACCTTTACGACGCCGTCATATCCCTGACCTGGCGCAGCCTTGTTGCGTGAATCGGCATAGGAGGTGACCGTGGAAACCATGAGCATGTACCGGGTGATGGCTTACCTGCATTGTGTCGGCGGCGCGACAACACGATTAAGGGTCGTCCGTCGGATTTGGAATCAATACGCCATTATTTATTTGGCCCGCCACCGAACGCCAGGGCATGTGCCGGGTCAGATCCCGACGCCTTGCGCCATGCCATGATCCCCCTGTCGTGTTAGGCTCTGCGCCCTTGTTGCGCACACCTGCCGGCAGGAATCTGAACGGCCTGGATGCCCGCCGGCGCTTCATGCCTGAAGCCCGGCCCTTTATTGAACCGAGATAGATCACAGAATGAAGATTGGCTTGAGTTGTACGGTCTGGGCAGGCGGCGAACGCGCCGGCCACCTGGATGGCATCGGTACCTATTCGCGCGCCCTGTGGGGTGGCCTGAACGACCTCACCCAGCAGACCGGCGACCAGCTCATCCCCTACGCCTTCGGCCGTGACCTGCCGCACATGGCCTGCGGTACGCCGCGCCAGCTGGCCGAACGCTTCCCGGTGCATGCCCTGCTCAGCGGCATTCTCAAGCTGCCCCTGGCCAACTCCCGGGCCATCGCCGGCGAAGTCGAGCTGTTCCATGCCACGGACCATTATATTCCGCGCATCGCCGGCGTGCCGACCGTGGCCACGGTGATGGACGTGATCCCGATGCTGCACCCGGAATGGATCAAGAACGACCTGCGCAGCCTCAAGAGCTGGCTGTTCAAGACCGCGATCCGCAAGGCCGACCACATCATCACCATCTCCGAATACAGCAAGCAGGACATGGTCGAGCACCTGGGCATCGCCCCGTCGCGCATCAGCGTCACGCCGCTGGGCGTAGAGCCGGTGTATTTCGAGCGTATCGACGCGGCGCACAAGCAGGCGGTGCTCGACAAGCATGGCCTGAAACCCGGCTTCTTCCTGTTCGTCGGCACCCTGCAGCCACGCAAGAACCTGCCGCGCATCCTCCAGGCCTTCAAGCAACTGCCCGCCACCGTGCGCCAGGAGCACCCGCTGGTGATCGTCGGCCGCGACGGCTGGAACAACGAAGAGCTGCTGCCACAGTTGGCCGCCCTGCAACAGCAGGGCGAAGGTCGCTGGCTCAGCTACCTGCCGCAAGACGAAGTGATGGCCCTGCTGCAGAGCGCCGCCGCCCTGACCTTCCCGTCGCTGTACGAAGGCTTCGGCCTGCCGGTGATCGAAGCCTTCGCCGCGCAGTGCCCGGTGCTGGCGTCCAACAGCACCTCGGTACCGGAAGTCGCCGGCGATGCCAGCTGGGCCGTGGACCCCTACGACGTGGACAGCATCAGCAGTGCCATGCAGGCGTTGCTGGAGCAGGATGCGTTGCGTGACGAGAAGGTTCGCCTGGGCCTGGAGCGTGCGCACCAGTACACCTGGAAGGAATGCGCGCGGCAGACCCTGGAGATCTACCGCCAGGTGCGCGGCTGAAGCGGATGAAGCCGATACTGGCCAGTTAGGTCGCTCCAGCAAAGTCCGAGAATGCCTGACAGGCCTGTATGCGCCTAAAGCCCCTGTCGATTCCCGGCAGGCCCGGCACCTGAAGAGCTGCCGGGCCTGCCAAGGGCTTACTTGGCCAGACGCCCGTAACGGTCTTCGAAACGTACGATGTCGTCTTCGCCCAGGTACGAGCCGGACTGCACTTCGATCAGTTCCAGCGGCACCTTGCCGGGGTTGGACAGCGAGTGCTTGACGCCCAGAGGGATGTAGGTCGACTGGTTCTCGGAGAGGATCAGTTCCTGGTCGTCGCAGATCACTCTGGCGGTACCGGACACCACGATCCAGTGCTCGGCGCGGTGGTAGTGCATCTGCAGCGACAGGCACTCGCCCGGGCGCACGAAGATACGCTTGACCTGGTAGCGGTCGCCCATGTCGATGGTGTCGTAGTGACCCCATGGACGGTTGACCAGCGGATGGGTGACGAACTCCGGCCGCGCCTCGTTCTGCAGGCGCTTGACCACTTCCTTGACCTGCTGGCTGTCGTGCTTGTTGGCAACCAGTACGGCGTCCTTGGTCTCGATGACGATCAGGTCCTCGACGCCCACGGTGGCCACCAGGCGGTGATGCGACTGCACCAGGCAGTCCTTGGTGTCGATGGCCAGCACGTCGCCTTCCAGACGGTTGGCGTTTTCGTCATGCGGGCCGACGTCCCAGATCGCCGCCCAGCTGCCCAGGTCGTTCCAGCCGGCATTCAGCGGCACCACCAGGCCGGCATCGGTGTGCTCCATCACCGCGTAGTCCACCGACTCGTCGTCGCACAGCGCGAACTGCTCGGCCGGTACATGGGTGAAATAGCTGTCGACCTGCGCCTGCTGCAGGGCCACGCGGCAGGCACTGAGGATGTCCGGGCGGTGACGTTGCAGCTCGGCGATGAACTTCGAGGCGCGGAACATGAACATGCCGCTGTTCCACAGGTAGGCGCCCGAGGCCAGGTATTCGGCGGCCAGCTCCGGCGACGGCTTTTCCTTGAACGCCGCGATGGCGAAGCCGCCCTGCTCGATGGCCTGGCCACACTGGATGTAGCCGAAACCGGTTTCCGCGTGGGTCGGGGTAATGCCGAAGGTCACCAGGCGGCCAGCCTCGGCATGGGCCTGGGCGACCTGCACGGCGGCGCGGAAGGCCTGCTCGTCATGAATGTGGTGGTCGGCGGCCAGCACCAGCAGCACCGGGTCGCTGCCGTCGGCAATGGCCTGCAGCGCCGCCAGGGCGATGGCCGGCGCGGTGTTGCGGGCCAACGGCTCGAGGATGATGCACTGGCTGGTGATCTGCGCCACGCGCAGCTGCTCGGCGACGATGAAGCGGTGGTTCTCGTTGCTCACCACCAGGGCCGGTGCGTGCTCCAGGCCGTCCAGGCGCGCCAGGGTGCGCTGGAACATGGTTCCCTGGTCCTGGCCGTCCAGCGTCAGAAACTGCTTGGGAAAGCTCTGCCGCGACAGCGGCCACAGACGCGAACCGCTACCACCAGCCAGGATTACGGGGGTGAACATAGATACTCCATTCTGATAGCACGCAGGCATGCGAAGCGCCGCATTATCCGGGGGCTGCCAGGGGGATGCAATAACAGTCGGCGGGCTGTTCAGGGCCTGGGGGCGGGGATTTCTGGCCTTGAGGGGGGGCCTGCGTGGTGGCCCGGTGAAGGCGCGGGCTTGCTCGCGAAAAGACCTGCCACGGTGTGGAAGCCATTCGCGAGCAAGGTGAACGAGCCGCCCTGCGCCGCTGCGCCCACCATGACGAACGGCGGGAACATTGGATCCATGCTTGAGTCCAACGTCGCGTTTTCTTACGCCATTGTGTCGATTTCGATACAACGGCCTGGTTCACGCGTTACAGCATTAAGGACGATCCATGGCCACGCTGAAACTTCATCAACCCATCAATATGACCACGCTGCAGGCCTGGGATGGCGAATTTCCCATCGCCGACAGCACGCATATCAGGGCCACCGATGGGGTAAGAACCCAGGATTATTTCGGCACCTTCCAATACAGCAATGACGACTTGAGCGGCGGCACCCTGACTTCCACGGTCGCCTACCAGAACGGCCTGTATTACGAAGTCACCGACCTGAACAGCGATGCCCTGACCATGGCCGGGTACATCAACAACTTCGACTTCAAGGGCGCACTTACCGAAGTACTCAAGGGCAACGACACCCTGATCGGCTCGGATGGCAATGACGTGCTGACCGGAGGCGCCGGCAATGACCATTTCGACGGCGGTGCAGGCCTGGACACCGTCGCCTACAGCAACGGCCGCGCGAACGTCACCGCCACGGCGGCCGACGGCGGCTACGTACTGCAGATGCCGGGCAAGACCGACACGCTGGTCAATATCGAAAGGGCCAACTTCGGCGACGGCTCGACCCTGGCCCTGGACGTCGGCCAAGGCCAGAACGCCGGCTCCGCCTACCGTCTGTACCAGGCAGCCTTCGACCGCAAGCCGGACGCGGGCGGGCTGAAATACTGGATCAACGACCTGGACAACAGCGCGACCTTGCAGCAAGTGGCCAAAGGCTTCGTCGACAGTGCCGAGTTCAAGCAACTCACCCCGGCCACCGACAACAAATCCATCATCAACAGCTTCTACCAACACGTGCTGCATCGCGACGCCGATGAAGGCGGGTTCAAGTACTGGGAAGATTCCATGGCCCAGGGCATGACCGCCAGCGAGATGCTGGTGTCGTTTTCCGAGAGTGCGGAAAACATGAACAACGCCGCCGCCGATCTGAATGGCGGGTTGTGGCTGGTGTGATGCCCCAGGAATGAGACTGCTCAAGTTAAGGACTGGGGGGGCGGGCGAGCTTGCTCGCTAAATCTACAGGCTATGCGCAGCGAATGCAGGTACTACTGGCTCGTTCGCAAGCATCGTTGCTACTACAGCCAGCCTGTATAGGCTCCATAAAAAACCGATCCATCAAGGATCGGTTTTTTATAGCGCGGAGCAGGATCAAGCAATCACAAAGTCATCCACCGACAGCGTACTTACACCGTTAAGGGTAAGCAGTGGAACGGCAACCGCACCACCGTCACCATCTTTATCGTAACTGAGCACGTGAGTAAGGGTGTCGAACAGGAATGCCGCTCCGGTGCTGCTGGCAGTCGCTCCAGCCGCGACAACCAGTTCAATATTGATCTGGTCAGAAGTAATGGTTTCGGGGCCCGAAAGGCCATAATTTTGAAACCCTGTCCCTGTCAGCTCTGCCAGCGAGAACTGCAGATTGTCATTGCCTGACTGGAAGACATTGCTAGCAATCGCCTGGTTGCTTTGAACCAAGGTATTGATAAGCGTGATGACA
>NZ_JBICKA010000065.1:0-37683 GCF_043103635.1 Pseudomonas sp. yb_9
CTTGCGCCCTACGTGACATATGCTTAGGGGTGTATGTTGGTATGGCTGTTAAGGTGTATGAGGATTGGGCTAGTGGGTGTATGAGCTGATACGACATACACCTTTGCGCATATGTCATTAAGGAATTGTTAAGGCAGCTAACTGGATTGGCCCCCATGACGGGTATAGCGATCAACGAATAGCAGGAAGCCAGCAGAGGGGCGCAGGAGCGCCATACGAGAAAGGATAGGGCCTAATGCAGGCTCGTCCTTACCTGCGCAAAGCCCAGCAAACACGGGGCCTCCAGCGAACTAGGTAAGGACAAAGCGCCAAGCGGGGGCGAAAAGCTGAAAATGCCTGGCGCTGCGCGCCGCTTTTGTTTGTACCTTTGTCCTTTGGGCCTATTGTACAAAGGTACATTTGTACGTATATTGACGACTCACCAACAGGAGGCACGCCGACATGGCTGCAAGAGTCTGGACAGTTCAGAACCAAAAGGGCGGCACCACTAAAACCACCACCGCGACGAACATAGCCGCGTGCCTGGCCACCGTGCACAAAAAAAACGTGCTCCTGGTCGACCTGGACGGCACGCAAGGCTCAGCTACGGACTGGGCAAGCGCCCGCTCTGACGATGCGCCGCCAGTGCCGTGCGTGATCATGCGCGAGAACATCAAGCGCGACCTACCGCGGATCTCTGCAGGCTACGACTACGTAATTATCGATGGCGTACCGCAGATCAGCACGCTGACCTCTGACACGGTAAAAATCGCCGACCTGGTAATCATCCCGGTACAGCCCAGCCAGTACGACATTTGGGCGACCCGCGACATGGTGCAACTGGTCAAAGATCGCCAAGAGGTTACCGACGGCCTGCCAAGGGCAGCTCTGATGGTTGCCCGCGCAATCCGAAACACGATCATCGAGCGCACCGCGACAGAGGCCCTGCACGGCTATGAGCTGCCCGTGCTCAGTGCAAAGACTTACCAAAGCGTCTCGTATCTAAACGGCATTGCAGAAGGTCGCAGCGTATTCGACCTGCCGGCCAGCGACGGCGCACGGGACGATATCGAGGCCGTAACCCTGGAACTGCTGGAGATGGATAAATGAGCAAGCCTGCCGCAAAAATCACCCTGGACCGCCCGAGCCGTCCGGCAAGCGAGCCAGATCAAGCGCACCTGGACAAGGCCCGGAAAGCCGTCGTGTCTGACAGCGTCGACGAGAAGCAACTCAAGGTGATCATTTCGACCAAGTATCACAAGGGCACCACCGACATTAAGAACATGTCGGTCGACAGCATTCCGGTCAAATACCTGGTAATCGAGGCGCTAGACGACCTGTTCAGGAAGTACAGCGAAGGGAATGGGCACTACAAGATCGAGGACCAGGAGGAGCTAGCGCGCCGCCTGCAATTGTTGCTGTAAAAAGCGCCTGGCAGCGGCGGCAACCGCTAACCAGGCAGGACCGATAGACCTAGAGGGGTTCACCATGTCCAAAGCGGACTATATCACAGTGCGCGGGCTCTCCCTGCGCGAAGCAGCCGAGCCGGCGAATCGCGCCCGGGTAGAGGCCTACCTCAAGCAAGAATGCTGCGCGCTCGTATGGCACGGCTTCCTACGCATGATCGGGGAGGCCGCATGAATCGCAATGACGACACGTCCGGCCTACAGATTCTGCTTTCCGGCGCCATAGCCTTGGGGCTCATGCTCTACGCGGTCGGGATCTTTGTTCACCGCCTGTATGTGCACCGCGACCGCCAACTCGAGCAGGAGAGCGACGAGTGAAAACAATCCTAATCCTCGCGGTGGCCATCGCCGCCAGCCAAGCCATTGCACGCGACTGCGACGTCGATCGCGACAATCGCACCGACGCCACCTGCGGCGGACCCGATCGCGACCTCGACAACGACGGACGCACCGACGCCACGTTCGGCGGACCCGACCGGGACCTCGACAACGACGGACGCACCGACGCCAAGTTCGCCGGGCCTGACCGCGACAGCGACAACGACGAGCGCACCGACGCCACGTTCGGCGGGCCAGATCGCGACCTCGACAACGACGGGCGCACCGACCGCCGATTCGGCGGACCCGACGACCGAAGGGGGCGCTGACCATGCCTATCACTATCAAGGTGCGTATGAGCTGCAGCGCCTACCAGGCGCGTGCCATGCGCCTTGGCGTGACCGCCAGCAGCGCAGAGAGCGCCAAGGCCGCAGCCATGGCCGTATGCCGCAAACTGGGCGCCGACCCCGAACTGCTCGAGCAGATCCTCAGCGACCCAATGACCACCATCTACACCCACCCGCACCAGGAGCCGACAGAATATGAAACTGTCTGAAAACCAGCAGCGCGTTTTAAATGAGCTGCGCCGCGTCGGGCGCCAAAATGCCTTCAAATGGCGCGAGCGAGAGGCGCACCTGCACAAACAAGACCTCGCACGGCTGATGCGAGGTGACCAGGCCAGCGCCTTCGGGATGGGCGGGCTTTCCTATCAAATCGGCGGCGCCCTCGGCATGAAGGCTGGCGCTGTGCTCAGCACCTTCAAGGCGCTTGAGCAGAAAGGCCTAGTAGTCCGAGAAACCGAGCATCCCGAATACCAGCGAGCGCTTTACTGGTGGCCAGTCGGCCTCGCAGCCGAGCTGCTTGAAGAGCTTTCACCCAAGGCATCCGAGGAGCAGCCCGCATGACAGACTTTATCTACGACGTGCACCATGTCGCCCGCGACCTTGACCGAAGCCTCGTAGTGCGGTGCCCTCACTGCCAGGACGTGCTAGGTATTGAGGGCGGCGAGCTCGACGAAGTCCAGGGCGAGCAGTACCAGTGCCACCGCTGCAACGGCTGGTTTGAAGTCTGCAGCGAGGCCCGCATGATCAAAGGAGCGCTACCAGCCAATAAAGGCGACCCCAACGCCTGATGTAGCCAGCCCCACAAGCCCGCCCATTCGGCGGGCTTTTTGTTACCCTGCGCGCCGTCAACCCACGGAGAAGCGCGCAGCATGAAAGCAAAGCACCTGATTTACGCCGTCGGCGCAGTCGCCCTGGTAGCGCTGGGCGTCAATGACCTGACCAACAAGGACGCGAACGCGCTCGAGCGATTGAGCGAGCGGGCAGGCCTGCAGGTCGACTGCGAAATCAAGAAAATCGACGGCGAGCGCTGGGGCGCCTGCCGATATAAGAACGGCGCGCCGGCCAGCGCCTGGCTCGACCGGGACGACGCATGGGTCGCGGGCAACGGCGGCGCGATCAAGGTCGTCGACCGACTCGCCTACGTCCAGGACCTGCAGAACCTTCCGACCGCCGAGCGCGACCTGGTCAAGCCACCCGTCATGCCTGCCGCCGTCTTCGAGTAACGCCCAGGAACGAAAAAAGCCCCCACCGCCGCGAGGCAGTGGGGGCTTTTTCATGCTGGTAGTGTTGCCTCGAGCACGCAGCGATAACCCTGCGCCCTGCTACCGCTCTCGGTGGCCTTGTCGACTGACCACTGCCCACGCATAAAGCTTGGCCAGGTGTCATCGAGCGTGACCAGGCCCTCAGCGGCGAGCGCTGGGTTACCGGGGCAGTCAATGCGTAGTTTCATCGCTTCGCGCTTGATCTTGCGCGCCTCGCCCTCGCCTGCAGCCTTCGCCTCGGCCTCATTCTGGTAGCGCTGGCGCACGCGCTTGAACGGCTCCGAACCCGTCTCGACGACGCACTCTTTGCCCGCAGCACCATCCCACCAGACGGTTTTACAACCCTTGAACTTGACGCGGCTCTCGCTATCAAGCGTGGCATTGATGAATGACCGCTCGCCGGGGCGGTTGTCATTCGTCACCGACAGCGTTACCGGTGCCAAGGCCTTGCCGCTCAGCGACTTGAGCTGACCGCGCCGCCCCATGACATACAGGTCGTTGACCGGCTTTGTCACTGCGTCGTACTTGCGGGCGATCCTGGTCAAAAACCCCATGTCCGTCTCGTTCGACTGGTCGACGTGGTCGACCGCGATCGCGTCCAGCTCGGGAGCGATGCGCGGCGAAAAACCATGCCGGCCCGCCAGCTCGCGAAAGATGGCGCCGAGGGTCGTCGGGCCATAGCTGGCCGAGCGACGCTCTTTGAACTTCGTCTCGTCTGCCACCTTGAAGGGCGCAGCCGTGGCGACGATCAGCAGCAGCGCCGGGAAAAGCTGCGGAGTGGTCCGCGTGACGACGAACTCGCCCGCGTCGACGAGGCCGGTTTCCTTATAGCCCCGCCGCAGCCCGATTTTTCCGTCGACGCTCGGCAGGCCTTCCAGCCCTTCGATATTGACGGTCAGCTTGAGCGTGTCCGACTCGACGCCCGCCGCGTCGACGTGCTCCCAGTCAACTAGCCGCGAGTTGATCAGCGCCGCATTGGCGCCTGTCACCTCGACCGCTGGCGTGTATCCAATGGCCATCTAACCCCCTCAGTCCCAAGCGCTGACAACTGCAGGCGTGGCGGCCTGCTCCTGGAGCTCGGGCAGGATCACCCGCAGCCCCGCTGGCAAGGTCGGACCGTAGTCGACCAGGTCCTCGTTCAACAGCCAGAACGCAGCCTCGGCGGCGTCGTCCGACCGACCCAGCTCGCGGTAGAGCAGGAGATTCACCGTATCGCCGGCAATGGTCCGAACCCTACGCATTGACGAACTCCTGCAGCTCGAGCGTCCACTCCAGGAGCGACGCCGTGCCGTCATCGAGCACCCGCTTTTGCGACTCGCTGACCTCCTGCACGGTCCAGCGCCCCCACACGCGACCCACGCCGTCGACCAGGACGTGCGGCGTTCTGGCATTGGCCAGGGCGCGCAACTGGTCGACCTTCTGCATGCCCGCTTCCCACTGGGCTTTTCCGGTCAGCCTCAGCGTCTCCAGCCCCTGCCCAGTGTTTTGCGACAGGGGCTTGCTGCTGATGATATCCATGGTCACCCAGCCGCCCGAGGTTTTCCGGTCGAGGGTGTCGTAGGGGAAACCGCTCGAGAGGCTGAACACAAAGTTACCGAGCGCCATTTGCTGCGCCATCGTCAATCGCTCCCGTCAGTCAAAGAGGCACCGCGACGAACAGCCAGGGGGTCGCCGCCCATGCCCGCCGCCATCATTTCTGCTTTCAGCTTGGCCAAAATCTGGTTAACCAAACGCTGGTCGTAGGCAGGGTCGCCCGTCGGCTGCATGGTGATTTGCGGCGCGAAGGTGATTTGCTTGTTCTCGGTGACAGCCTTGGCCACGTCCTTGGCCGTATCGGCTGGCGCCTTGAGCTTGTCGACCAGCGAGCCGAGCTGCTTGCCGATCCATTCGCCCGCGCCACTGCCCGCCAGCGCGCCAACAGCACCGCCGACAGCAGTACCAATGCCCGGCAAAATCGCCGTGCCGATCGCGGCGCCCGCCGAGGCCCCTGCCCAACCCCCAGCCATGCCGCCGACGGCGCCGCCAACTTGGCCAGCGTCACCTTTGGCCAGGCCGTCTGCCGCCGTGGCAGCGCCAGAGAGCAGCATCAGGGGCGTGGCCACCTTCGCGGCGACCTTCGCCATAGGCCCAAGCACGCTCCCGCCTACGGCAGCAGCCTTGGCCAGCGCACCAGGTGCAGCCTCAGCCACTGCCGCAGCCGCTGGCGCAGCCCGCGACACACCAGCCAGCGCGCCCGCTGGCGCCGTCGGCAGGAACGGCGCAGGCAATGCCGCCACCGGACGCAGCGCGGACAGCGCTCGAGGCGCTGCTGCCGGCGCACCAGGTGCGCCAGAAACTCCAGGAGCAGCGCTGCCGGTTGGAACCAGGGAAAGCAGCGGCGCTGCACGAGCCGCTGCGGTCGTAGCACCAGGCGCAACAGGCGCAGCACTGGCAGGCGGCACCAGAGACAGCACCGGTGCCGCTCGAGGCGCCGTGAGCGGCGCACCTGGTGCAGCAGGCGCACCTTTAGGCACGAGGGTAAGGACCGGCGCGGCCTTCGCAGCCGCTGGCGCCGCTGCTGCAGCGATTGGAGCGGCAGCAGGGGCCTGGCCTACCGGGACCGTCGAAAGCGCTGCTGGCGAAGCGAGAGCGCCACTGGCGACGCCCGCCAGCCCTGCCGCAGCCATTACCGGCGCAATGATTTTACCGCCCAGCGCAGAAAGGCGCCCGAACCGGCTCGCCTTTGCCGCCGTGGTCGCGGCCTTGCCCTTGCCACCTGCGGCACCTCCAGCGCCGCCGCCACCTGCAGGACCAGGCGCACCAGGTGCAGTACCGAGCCGCCCAAGCGCTGCATTTAGCCGCGTCACCGCCTGGTCAGCAGCGACCGCCGTCCTGCCGGTGCTGGCATCGAGCTTGGCGCGTGCCAGGCTGGCGCGGTTGAACCCCTGCCCCACCAGCAGACCGACGAACTTTAGGCCGAGCGCGCCGACCTTGAGCGCCGCCAGTCCGCCAGCCGCGACCGCAAGCGCACCGGTCACCCCGGGGAACGTCTCAGCCGCCCATGAAACCATGTCGACCAGCCCCCCAAGCGGGACCAGGACGGCATTCAGCGCGGGCAGCATAGCGTCGCCGACGACGGTCGAGAGCCGTGTCAGGCGAGCAGTGAACGAGTTCCAGCCGGTGCGGGCGGTATTCGCGACGCCTGCCGCCTCCTGCATCATCGAGCCTTGTTCGCCGATAACAGACGTCGCGTACTTGCTTTTGTCTGCAACCATGGCGAAGGCCTTGCGCACCTCGCCGAGGTTCTCCAGGAGCGGTTGAATCGCGCCGATCGACTCGGAGCCAAACAGGTTGGTCGCGACCGCCGCCTGCTCCTCCCGGGGCTGCTCTTTGATCGCCTCGAGCACGCGCATAATCGTGTCAGGCGCGTTCTGCTGCATGTCCGCTGCGAGCTGCTCAGGGTCAAAGCCGAGCTCTTTCCATTGCTCCTTTTCACCCTTCGTCGCCGACTTACCCGCGACCAGGGCGCTGGTGAAGTTCTTAAAGCCAGTACCGGCGATTTCCTTCTCGGTGCCCGGGTTCAGCAGCGCAGCCGACAGGGCGGCGCTCTGCTCGGGCGTAAGGCCCGAGGCCTTGCCGACAGCGCCGTAACGCTTCACGACCGCCGCAATGTCCGCAGCCTTGGCGTTGAAGTTGTTGCCGAGGTAGTTCGTCGAGTCGGCCAAGTCGAGCGTTTGCGCCCGGTCCAGACCCATGGACGCACGCCAGCCGGCCATTGTTTCGCCCGCCGTCTGTGCGTCGATATCGAACGCCGAGCCCATGATCGCCGCGTCGCGGGTGAAGTCCATTACCGCCGCCGTCTTGGCCTTGACGTCGATGTTTCCGTTCTTGTCCTTGAGCTCGTTACCGATACCCGACTGGCCCGCCGCATATTCGATCTTGGCCAGGTCAATTGCCGTCATACCCGAGGAGGCGATCAGGCGATCGCTGGCCAGCTTCAAGTTCGCCGAGGCCATAGCCTCTCTGCCGCCGTCCTCGAAGCTGATCACCTTGCCGACGTCGGCCATGGCCGTTTCCATGTCCATGGCCTGCGAGATTGGGCGGCTGGCCACGTAGGCAAGCGCCGCCGTCTCGACCATCTGCCCGCGCAGGTCTGCACGGCGGTCGCGGTTGGACTGGATATTTTCTTGCGCCGACTTGACCGCAGCCAGCTTGGCACGCTGCGCCGCCAGAGCGGAGTTAGCCGCCTCCGTCGCCGCCTCGAGGCGCTTCTGCTCGCCCGCGAGCTTGCCGGTGTCTACACCTGCAGCCGCCAGATCAGCTTTCAGGCCCTTGAGCTGGTTGCTCTCTGCCCGGTGCGCCGCCTGCAGCGTTTTGACGCTGGCGGTCGCCTTGTCCTGCGCCGTATCGAGTTTCGCCGCCGCACTGGTGGCCGCGCCGAGCTCCCGGGAGAGCCTGGCCTCCTCGATCCCGGCTGCGCGCACCTGCGCAGCAGTGGCCTCGGTAGAGGCGCCCAAGGTTTTCAACGAGTCGACGGCGAGCTTGTGCTGCGCGGTCAGTTGCTCGACCTTCACCGCCGCTGCGGCCTGCTCCCGGCTGACCTTGGCCTGCTCGACTCGAGCCGCCGCGAGTGCCGCAGTGGTGCCCTCGATCTTTTGCGTCAGAGCCACGTACCCGTTGAGAGAGCGCGTGGTCTGGTTCAGTTGCTTGAGCTCGGCCTGCTGGAGCTTCAAGCCCTCCTGGAGCGCGTCCGACTTCTTTGCGAAGTCGCCGAACGTGCTCGAGTAGGCGTCAACCGCAGCCAGCTTCAAAGAGTATTTAGATTCGGCCATACCTACTCCCGTTTCACACCCAGCCGGGCGATGGCCAGCTCGTAGCGCCGCAGGCCTTTCTCAGCGTCCCATTCCAGGATTTCCGCCTCGTTCACGTTGTAAACAAGGGGCACCACGTCGAGGATCACGTCGACGTCATTCTCGGAAAGAAGTCCGCCGGTTTGTTCAAAAAAGAGTTCAGGCGCCCCTGTAGCTGGGTCCAGTCAGGAACGCTCAGGCGCTGCACTTCTGGCACGGCCAGCCCGGTGCAGTGCGCGCTGCAGAAGTCGGCGCGCTCGTCGTCAGTCTTGAGCTTGCGCATGGCCTTGGTGACCTTCATCGGCGGCACTTCGAGGTCGAGGCGCTCGATAGTGCGACCAATGCCCTTTACCGGCACCAGGAGCTCGACGCTGTCCGGGTTCTCCGGCGTGCGGCCTTGGAAGTAGGAGGCCGGGAGACTCACGTACTCATGAATCAGCCGGGAGAGCGACACGTAGTCGGGACGCTTGATTTCTTCCAGGTCCTCGACCGACAGGCCAGACGCCAGGCGCAGCAGCGCCTCGAAATGGTCGTCCTCGTGCTCGCCCGCCTTGGCGATCGCCTCGCGGTGCTCGGACACGCTGAAAGCACGTAGGGAGACGGCCTCAAGGCGCTCTCCGTTGGCGATGGTGACAGGGAACCGCAGTGGATGGTCGGGCAGCTTCCAGGACTGTTTGTCTTCCATTTTTCCTTTCCTTCAAGCAACAAAAAACCGCCCGAAGGCGGTCGTTTGAGGGGGCGGTCAGCCGGTTAGCCGGCCATCAGGGCGAGGCGACGGGCGCCTTTGAGCTGGTCGACGCCGTTGATAACGCAGACCTGCGTGCGGGTGTCGATATCGGTCACCAGCACGCCGTTCTCGAGGCGCTTGTAGCTGCGCAGGGCCAGCTCCAGGATGGTGACTGGCTTGTCCTTCATCTTGAGGGTTTTCTCCTCAAGCACTTTCAGCTTGCCAGCACACACGTAGTAGGTGAACCACTCGTTGCCGTCCTGGTCCTCGCCAGCCTCCTGCACGGAGAGCATGACGTTATCGCCACCGGACACGCCGAGCGCCGTCATGATCGGCAGGCCGATACCCTGCAGGGTCAGCTTAGCGCTCAGCGCCTTGAGGCCGGTCGCCATTTCCTCGGCGATCCAGCGACCGCCGCGCATTTCTTCCATTTCGTGATCGATCTTTGGCGGCTCGAACTCTTCAATGGTCGCCATCAGCGGCATGCCCTGCAGAGTCGCGGTGATCAGTTGCCGCACGCGGTTGGTAAACATTAGAGAACGTCCTCCAGGAACTCTTCGACGATGGCGTCGGATGCGTTGAGCTGGTAAACCATGTGCTCGTTCGGCGCGTAACGCCCGTAGTCGATGCACAGATACCAGGTGCCGTTTTTGTATTTCTCGACGCTGTTCAGCTCGGGGTGCAGGTAGACCTTGCCGCCCGGGATAGTCCCGTCAGCGACCAGCGTCTGCAGCCACGAGTTAACGCGCTCGACTTCCTGATCCATGAACGACTTGGTCAGGTTCTTGGCCATTGCCTTTTGAGCAGAGCCGACCAGCTTGCGGGCGATGGCGTCCTCGAGCCCCACGTAGCTGATGAATTTGCCGGTGATGGAGCGGTTACCGATCAGCGAGAAACCGCCCAGGTCGGTGCGGGCGTAGTAGCTGATGCCGTAGCTGTTCAGCAGGTCGCCCTCGGTGCTTTTGTCGAGGATGTTGTACTCGACCGTTCGAGCGACGTCGGCGGCATAAGTGACCTGGTTGCCCGGGCTCTCCCACTGCTTGACCGAGGCGAGCGCGGCAATGGCCAGGCTCGACGGCGGCAAAAACACGTTGGCCTGCGCCGCCTTCGAGTAGACGGCGGGCATTTGGTGCACCAGGTAGCAGCGGTCGTAGCCGAGGTCGGCGCCGCCGATAGTGCCGCTGTTCGTCACCTGAGCGGCGACAGTGACGTCCTTGCCGTCCAGGACCGGGCGAGCCCGCAGACGCTTACCGATCGAAGCCAGCTCGCTGTGAACCGACTGCTCGTGCGAGAAGCCCGGGGCGCCGATGATGGTCGGCACTTCCTGGCACACGGTAATAGCCGCCAAGCCCTTGCGCTGGCCAGAGGTCACGTCGACGCCGCCGATCACGTTGGCCAGGGTGGCCGCAGGGGTGGCACCGGCCTCGACCACGACGACATAGATCGGCACCTTTACGACCTTGAGGATTTGCTTCACGACCTGGTACAAGGTGCCCGATTCGGCGCCGGTCGGGTCGAGCAGCTCGGCCTCGAGCATGCCGCTGATGCGAAACGGGGAGTTTTTCGGCACGGTCAGCGCGGCCTTTGGCGCGGTGCCCACAATACAGATCACGTTGTCGCCGATGCCGCCCATTGCCTCGGGGGATTCGGCGGCGTTGAGCGAGACGCCGTTATGCTCGAAATTCGTTACCTTCGCCATGCTTACTCAGCCTTCGCAGTGGATTTTTTCGGGGTAGGCGCAACCTCGGCAGCGGCTGCAGCAGCTGCGGCCTCGGCCTGCACTTCGCTGGTCAGCTTCAAGCGACCAGCAGTCACCAGGGCCTGCGCCTGGACTTCCAGGAGCTCGAGCTCCTGGCCTTCGCTCGACCAGTGGCCGCCGCCAATTGGGAACGGCACCAGGACGGTGTATTTCTCGCGGGGAGCGGTAGACATGGTTCCTCCAGGAACAAAAAAGCCGCGCTGTGCGCGGCCTGCAGAAACGAAAACGCCCCATGACGGGGCGCTCGGGGGGATTGCCGCGGGATCAGCCGTTTACGACGCCCGCTACGCTTGCACGAATTGCCGCGATTGCCGTGTCGGTCAGGCGCTCCGCATCGGCATGGGTCCCAGCTCCGAGCACCGCCTGCTTGCCGGTCAAACGAGCAGAACGGATCTTGCACATTGCGCCCCGCCAGACGTCTGCCTCGGCGAGAATGCTTTCGGCGGCGAACTGGGGAGTGACCCCCTCGGCATCGACAGTGGCCTGCACAGTGGCCGGCACAACACCCTCGAAGCCAGCCGCCTGGAACGCCCGCGCTTCCTCCTCGGCCATCTGGTATTCAACGACCCGCAATGCGTCGCCAACTACTCCCGCCCGGGCCTGGTCGGCAGTCGAGTCAATTTGCTGAATTGCCACCTGCAGGGCTGCAGCCAATGGCAAATCCTCGAAGCTGAAACCGTTGTAGGTCGTAGCCCCGTAGGTGATCGAAAGGTTTTGCTTTTGCATAAAAGACGTCCTTACAGGGTGGCCAGGTTGGTGACAATGTTGCTCATGGTGTTAGAGGCTGTACCGCTGGCCACGCCGGTCACATAGCGCCCACCAAATCCAGACGGCATGCTGGTAGAAGTGACTTGCAGAACCGCGCCGTTTGCCGTACCTGGCATCAAGTAGCCGATGAAATCGGCAGGAGCCTGCACCTCGCAGGCGTCAAGCTTGAGGCCCAGCATTGCGACAACGCTCGAGCTGTAGATCTTGATGAGGCAGTTCGCAGAGCCACCAGGCGTCGGGACCACGCCTGCAGGGCTCGGAAGTACCAGGGTGATTTCACGCAGCCCCAAAGAGCCCCAGCTAGGCAGGCCGATACCGCTCAAATACGAGTTGGTGCCGTCGGTGATGTATTTGAGCGTCAGCTTCCGCTTGACCCCCGAAACGTCAGTCGTGATGTTGACCACGCGCTGCGTGGATACCACTGCAGTGCTGTGCTCATAGTCAGTCTGCAGGCGAATCAAGCACATTCCGCCCGCAGGGGTGTTCGCGACGGCCTTATCAATACTTTTCAGCGGTGTATTCACACCGCCAGCCGCATTGTCATCGCCGGTCTGCTGGTTCACATACCAGACGCGCTCCAGGAGCGGAATAGCCGCCACCGCCGCCGAAACCGAGGCGTCGATCCCGGCCTTTTTGCCGTTGAAATAGTCGATCAACGAGGTAACTTTGCTGCTCAGTGCTGCAATTTCAGATTCGAGACTCATATCGCTCTTATGCTCCGTAGATGTGTTTGTGCAGCTGGGTTTGCGTGCTGATCACTGCCTCAGCAGAGCTAATACCCATACTCAGCAAGCCGTCATGGTCCACCGCTTGCTGCTTCTCAGCAGCCGCGACCCTTCCAAACAGCAGTTCGATTTGCCCGGTAGCGATACGCTGCAGCCTGGCGAGATCAGCAAGCTGATCCTGCTGCTGCAGGCTGCGCAGCTGCTCACTAACCAGCGCGGCAGCCATCGCAGCCATAGGCTCGGCCAGCGTCAGATTTAGGCCTGCACCGGTTGAATTGATCGTCACGCTGTCTGCAGGCAGCGCCGACAACGACAGGTCGTAAGCGAGGAGTAGCTGCGCGTTCGGTGACTTGTAAGCAAGCGATACCGCAGGATCAGACCAAACCGCGAGCAGGGTGCCGTCTGCGAGATAGAACCCGACCTCGCGCACCCAATACTCGAGGTTGTCATCAGCGATCGCCGTCAGATGGAGCAGCGTGCTAGAAAGCCGCTGGCCGTCCGAAATGGGGTACAAACCCTTGCGAGTCCTAAGCGCCGTTTGCGTCTTCGCGGGTGTGTAAGCGGTAGTGCCAAGCCCAATATGCGTAATTTGGGCGGCGACGCCGGTGTTATCCGCCCGCCAGATGGCCGCAAGGCCCGCAGTCGTGATAACCGGCTGTAGCGGCGTGGTCATTGCACGGCCTCCATAAACACCCGCACGACACTGCGCGCCGTCGCGGCGTTGGCAGCGGCTAGCGGGCTTTCAGCTTCAAAGGGAACTCCGACAGCTTCTGCGGAGTGGTGATGGACGACCTGAACCTCGCTCGCATTTGCGAGCACCAGGTCGTTTGCCGCGTCGTCAGGCTGCACTGCCGCCGCAGTCAGAAACCGGCGATCAAGTGCACGGAATTGAGCAGCGTTGGCCGCTACCCAGCCCCCTGAGAACAGCGCGCCCACCTGGAGCGAGTAACCGCTGCGCTCGCTCTTGGCTGCGTCAATTGCAGTGATCAAACGGGGGTAAAGCGAGTCAGAAATAATCGTTCCCGAGCCGCCCCGGTTCTGGTTCACCCAGGCCACGATTTTGAAGGTGTACGGGGCGCCCTTTGGCTTCTGCTTGTACCAGGGCGAAATATCCGCCTCCAGTAGCAGCCCCTTGAGCGCCGACTTAATCGCTGCCGTCGTGCCGGCCAGGCGCTTCGTCGGCCACGACATGGCCACCATTGAGCGCTTTTCGGCCTCGGGCGCGTCTGAATCCCATTCGGCGACGCCGCGATCAGCCGCCAGATATGACAGGAAGTCGACCGGCGACTCGGCAGGGTTCATCAGCTCAGGGAACGGCGGCACTACGCGGTCAAGAAACCGCGCAAACCCGAGGTCGAGCGCCACCTCGAGCGCCGAGCTATTGCCCGGCAGCAGGCTGTAACTACGCTCCTCGCTATATCCGCTCATAGCGTGCGCACCTGGACGTCGATGCCGGTGCAGTACGGCGCCTGGCTATCGGTCGTGATCACCGGCGCCAAAGGCTCCAGGACCTCGATACGAACAGCACCGGCGCCGTGCAGCTTGGCGTCAATCCAGCTCGTCTCTACCCGTCCGCCCAGGACGTGACAGTCATCGGCGTACGCCTGCAGGGCCTTTGTCGCGGTCGACTTGACGACCGAGGTGTCAGGGCCGTTGATGTAGGCGATCGCCCGGATTTTGTACTCTTTGATGGTCGCGCCCTGGACGGTGACGCTGTCAGTCTCAGGCACCACGTCCTCGCGGGCGAAGTGCTTGCGCACAGCAGTCAGCAGCGCCGCATCAGGCGAACCGTTGCCAGCCCGGGCCAGCACTGTGACTGCCACCTCGCCGGGCGCGGTGCGGCGCCCGTTGCCGTCCTTGACCTTGACCGCGTTGCCGTCTGGCGAAAACTTGTAGGTCACGACCACGACCCCCGGCGACGGCGTCGCGAGGGATACAGTGGCGCGCTCGCCCAGCGTGCGAACCTCTCGCTGGTAGTGCAGCCGCGAACCGCCTGCAGGCGCGTGCGGCGCCAGGTAGTAGCGAATCCTGGCTGACTCGTCGTCCTCGTAAACCGGGTCGACCGGGGGGAATGCGCTCGGGTCCCCCGGCGAAATGACCTGGCGCTCGAGGCCCATGTCGGCGAGCCTGGCGTCGAGGTTTTTGCCAGTCGCCCACCAGGCGAGCATTTGCTTGATTTTCGAGTTCCATTTGCGCTCCTGCGCCTGCAGGCGCAGCGTGAACGCCTGGAGCACCATCGTCAGGAGCTCGCTCTCGTTCTCTAGGCTCGCAGCCAGTCGAGCCGAGTCAGCCGGTGACCTGGTGCTTACGTACTCGACCAGAAACGCCTTGAACTCGGCGAACAGCGTCTCGAAGTCTTCGACTAGGACGATTTCAGGGTCGGCCAGCTGATTCTGGTCAGGCAGAAGCATGCTCACAGCAGCACCTCAAAGGTCATTTTTCGATTCGTCCAGGTGCCTTCGAATCGAAGCAACAGCCCCGATTGCGACCGGCTGGCGATGGCCACGGACGGCACAAACTCGCCGATACCGTTGGCGGGGTTGTAGAAGGTGGCCACCGCCTCGGACTGCGCCAGAATCAACAGCTCGTCGGTCATGTTTCTGGCCAGCAGGCCGGGCAGTTTCGAGCCATAAAGGGGGCGTTTCTGCCTGGTGCCGAGGGGCGTCGATAGCGCCCGCGTAGCCCGCTGGATGAACTGGGGCCAATCGTCGACGGTGGCCCCGGTGCTTCTGTCTATGCCGATCATGCTCCCCCCACTGGCGGGCCAGATTGAGCGCCGTCTTTCGGCATGGTGTTGTCGTGCAGATGGTTCTTGCCGATGTTCACGCTGTCATGCGTGACCAGGCCCTTGACGTGATCGAAGCCAGTGGCGCCGAGCTTGAAGCCCACGGCGCCGAGCATGACCACCAGGCCGTTGCGGTCTGCCTTGACCGATAGCGGGCCGTTCTTCCAGGAGAAGACGCTCGCAGCGTGGTCGTAGCTCGATTCGGTGCCGTCCGGGTAAACCTGGCGCCGCAGCTTCGCCTCACTGGATGGCGCCGGATAAGCGTCCGAGGTCAGGCCGCACAGCGCGACCGTATGGGCGCCGCCGTCGCCGCCGCCGTAGTTGATCAGCAGGCATTGCTCGCCGACCGACGGCACGCGGGTTTCGCTGACCTCGCCCGCGCTGGGGTTCATCCATTTGATTGGCGGCGTCGTCAGGTCGCCGTGGCCGACCCTGCAGGTGCCTGCACCTGCGTCGACCTCGCTCACAATGCCGATTCGGTTGTGATTCTCCGATCGGCGTCGCAAGTCCTCGAGCTCAGTTTCGAGCTCGGCAAGGCGCTCGATCAGCGGCGCCATTAACTGATTGACGACCCGCCGCACGAGCTCGTACATGCGCTAACCCTCCAGTGGCCGGTATTGCGCCGGGTCGTCCATGTCGTCTACTCGCCAGCTCTCGGCTACCAGGGGCATGCCCGCGACCGCAGGGTCTTCGGGAAGCTTGTGCGGGCCAGGCGCGATCGCCTGCCGGAACGTACAGCCCCAGGCGTCGTACCCGTCGCGGCCTTGGTGGAAAATCGACGGGCCGCTATGAATATCGCAGGGGTACTGGCACTGGCTCCCGTGGAAGCCCCAGCGGTTATCGTCCGCCAAACGCTCCAGGGCAGCCGAGAGGTTCGTCGCCTCGAGCGCCGAGAACTTGCGCCACCTGGCGACAACCGCGTGCAGAGTGACGGTGTATTCATGGACATAGCGCCCGTCGTTCTTTTTCGTCGCGGGCGCAGTGCGCTCGAGCTCGATCAGGACCGTGGCGTCGCGCACCGTCCCGTCGAATTCGTCGTAGTTGGCCACGTCGACGCCCAGGCCTGCCGCGTGTATCGCGTCGCCAATGGCGAAAAACAGGTCCGAGGGGTTGTTAAGCGGTCGAAAAGACATGCCGCGCCTCGCGCTCGAACTGATCAATGAAATACACCTGTGCGCGCTTCTCCCACCGCTCCAGGGCGTTGATCGCGGGCGATTCCCAGTCTTCCATTACCCGTTCAACAGGCAGGCGCTCGCGGCCCTTGCGTCGAAAAACGAGCTTGTGCTGGGTTTTCATGGGGGAGATGAAGGCGCTGTCGTATTGCCGGTGCCCGACCGATACGCCGGTCGGCGTCTGCTTTGGATTGCCCAGGTAATGAACACTGATCGGGCGCAGACCTACCCACAATTTGACCTCGTTAGAGGTTGACTTGCTGTACACGTTGTAGCGGTGGCGAATCGGGCTTTGCGTGATCCGCAGCTCTTTGGAAATCTCCCGCGAGCTATGCGTGCGCAGCCATTGCGCAGTTCTGCGCAGTGCTCGAGCAGCGGCCAGGTCGAGCTTTTTTGTCGCCTGGCCGATGATCGAATCGACTTCTGTCCAGCCGCTGGCGTCGAGCTTTAGTTCGAAGCCTGCCATTTGCCGCGCTCTCCTGCAGGCGCTGCCCGGTCACCGTAGGGAACCAGCGTTAGCACCGTGCGCAACCGCCCGAAAGGCTGGGCGTTGGCGATCGAGAACTCGGCGCCGTCGACCAGGACCTTTGCCGTGCGCCAGTTGGCCGGCAGTTGGCGGGTAGCGATGTGAAAGTGCTCCTGCGCAGCTCGGCCCCGCACGTTTGCAGCACCAGGATCGATGCCGCCGCGATAGAGGCCAGCCTCCGGGGCGGGCTTGCCGAACATTCCCGCGAGGTCGCGGGGCTGCTGGCCAGGCTCGACCAGGACGACTACGGCGCCGAACTCGTCAGGATCGAAAAACGTCTCGAAGTCGTCGTCGCCGATCACTTCGCAGTGTTCTTCTTAGCGGCCTTTTCCGCCTCTGCAGCAGCCTCGGCAGCGGCCTCAAGCTCCTCGGCGCGGAACTGCTCGAGCTCCTCGTCGGTCGCGTCGCGGGCCATTTTCGAGCCTACCCAGTCGTTACGCAGAGCGCGGTCGACTGGTACTGCGGTGCCTTTGTCGACCAGCTCGTCGCTGATCCACAAGTCGTCCAGGAGCACGACCACAAAGCTGGTCGGGATGTTGGAAGCGGTATTCATTGGGGATACCTCGGGGAAATGGGGCTTAAAAACGGGGGCTTTCGCCCCCTACCTGCCCGCTATTTCAGGTTTGGTTACGATGCAGCGCGCTTGGCGATGCAGAACGAGCTCTTATTGCGGTTGGTGACGTCGACGTCCTGGAACGCACGCAGCACCAGGCCACCGCTCGCAGCCAGCTTGGCCGGGTCGACCTGCAGGTCGAGCACACCCCACAAGCCGCAGACCATTTGCGAGAAGTCGCCGAAAATCCAGGTATCCGCTGGCACCTGGTTGGTCGCCTCGGCGCGGTGGCCGTTGACCTTGTCGTTTTCCCAGATGCAGCCGCCGACGTTCGCAAACTTCAAGGTCTGCTGCGCATAGCCGCGCTCGACGATGCCGGTCAGATACGCCAGTGCGCCGCGATCGGCGTTGTAGGTGCCGATTTTGGTCAGCATGTCGACCAGCTTGCCGAACGTGATCCCGCCAACCGGATAGGTCAGACCAGGAACGCCTACGTCCTTGAGCAGGCCCAACGGAGCGGCGCCACCCGGGCCGGCGATCATCGCGTAGTCAATCGCGACGCCGATGCCGTCGAGCAGGTCCTTGATGATCAGCGCCTCGATCGAACGCGAGGCCTGCTTGCGCAGCTTACGGGTGACCGGGATCGCGCCCGCGATGGTCTTCGGCGACATGTTCAGCGTGGTGAAATCGAACGAGCTGTCCTGCGCGTCCTCGCCTTCACCCAGCCACACGAACGAGGAGCCGCTCGTTTTCTTCGGCAGGTCGACGTCGCCGTCGAGGCCGGTCAGGAACTGCATACCGAGCTGCGCCATTACCGTCTTGTTGCGCAGCACGTCGCCGAACTGGTCGAGCAGCAGCTCAGTGGTCACCAGCTCGCCGCCCTTGCCTGGCTCGCCCTTGGACAGGCCGCGCATCAGGATATCGTGCGGCACGTAGAAGCCGCGCGCGTCCTTTTTCATGGTCTGAGCGGCGGCGATGTTGATTTCGCGCTCGAGGCCAGCCTTGCTCCAGTCGTTGGTGGCCGCAGCGTTGAGCGCACGCATCAGCGAGTAGCGCTTTTGATCCTTCTCAGGAACGCCCAGGCCGCGAGCGCTGACGTCGTTTTTCAGGAAGCCCGGCAGGTCGCGGTCGCCTTGCTTCGGCTCTGCCGGGGCGCCCGCTGGCTTCTGCTGGGGCGCTTGGCGCTCCAGGAGCACGCCACGGAATTGCTCGAGGGTCTGGCCACCGGAAATAGCCTGGTTGGCCAGGTCGCGCTGACCGAAGCGCTCGCCCAGGGCGATGATGTCGGCGACACGGACGCGCTCAACGCTGACCGGATCGTTCGGGTTGGCGACAGGCGCTTCGATAGTGCGCTGACCGTCGTTTTGGGCTTGATTAGGGTCCATCTGGATACCTCGAATAGTGATGGTGTTGGTCATTTCGATGGAGCGCCCCACCCCGACGGTCGGGTCTGCAGGCACTGAAACGAGGGAAACCTCGTAGACTTCCCAGGCGGTGACACGGTAGTGATCCACCCCGTCGACGGTGCGCTCGAGCACCATGTCGTGAATGAGGTAGCCGCATGAGATGTTGCGGCGGACGCCGTCGACGACGTCCTGCCAGATCGGCTCGACTGCCGGGTCCCGAGAAAACTTGATCCGCGCCCTGATCTTGCGATCAGCGTCGAGCCAGGCATCGAGAACGACGCCGATTTGCAGAGAGCCGCGGTGCTCCTGGAGCAGCGGCGCACCCGCCCGCAAGCGGGTCAGGTCGGACGACTCGGGCGAGTGGTCCAGGACCTCGAAACCGAACCAGCGGCGCACCGGATATTCGCTGGAGACGGCGACCTCGACGGTGCGCTCCTCCAGGTTGATGGTCGACAGGTCGACCGCGAGGGCTCGCTCGAGCGGCTTACCCTCAATCGTGCGCAGCACTTTCAGCGGCGCAGGACTACTCGTCGTCCTCGTCGTCGGGCTTGGGAGCATTGGCTTTGTCCGTATTGGTAGGGGGAATGGCCATCAGGCCTAGCGACTTGAGCAGCGCCTCCTCGGCTGCGATTTCCGCGAAAATCGCCTCGGGGTCGTCGCCATTGGCGCGGATGTACTCGGAACGCGATTTCGTGCGGTTTGCGATGCTCTCGCTTGCCGCCTTCGCGTCCTTGAGCGGGTCGACCCAGTCCCAGCCTCGCGGCTGCCAGGCCAGCTCGCTGCAGCGCTCGATATCCCGGGGGGAAATGTCCAGGGCGCCGGTCAGCAGCGAACAGTCAAACCAGGCCGCGCCGACACGCTCGAGCAGATCGCTGGTGGCCAGCTCCTGCGCGCACTTGTAGAAATCTCGCTCGTCCAGCTCGCCAGAGCGCAGCGAGGAGAAATTCACCCCCTCCAGATCGTTGGCGAGTCGGTTGTAACTGGGTCCGAGGCCACCGGCAGAGCTGCGCTGGCCGTCCTTCACGAAAGCCGCGTAGTCAGCACCAGGTGACGCCGTCTGATGGGGCTTGTAGCTCAGGCCGTAGGGCAGCACGCGAGCCGTGCCCGCCTCGACCGTCTCCGAGACCGCTTCGTCGGTTCCCTCCTCGGGAGGGTCCAGCCATTCGGGGTTTTGCTCGTAGAAACCGGTGATCTTGGCCGACTGCTCAGCCTTGATCCTGGTCGCCGTGCGAAACTCCTCCAGGTGATGAATGTCGAGCGCCGCCGCGTGGGTCCAGGTGAAGCCCCGCGCCTGGTGCGGGCGCCAGGTGTCGAATGAATGCACCAGTTCGCTTGCAGGAATGCGCTCGTATTTCTCCTCGGGGCGCTGGTAGACGTCGCCGGGATGGTTGCGCGTGAGCCAGTAAGCGACCGGTCGCTCGTACTGGTCGAGCTCGACGCCCATGCGAATCTGGTTGCCGTTGGTCAACAGCTCGTTGAGGTTCAGGTCGAGCCGGTCGGCCTCCAGAATCTGCACAGCGAAGCCCCAGCGGTTCGGCCAGTTGCGATGCAACCGCACCAGGACCTCGCCGTCGCGGGCAAGCGTCTCGATCCAGAGCCACAGGAAAGTGACATAGGAGTAACGTCCGGTGACGTCAAAGCTCCCCTTTTTGCTGTACTTCTCCCATTCTTTCTCGATCAGGCGGCGCCTGATCCGGTCAGGAGTGCCGTCGCGCAGGACCGCTTTCGACTGCAGGCGGATACCGTAGGGGCCAATGACGTTCTGCCGCAGCAGGCGATAGAAGCGCTTGAGCAGCGACGTATTGATCGACTGCTCGCGTGCGCGCTGCCGCAGCGTCTCGTGGCTTCCGTAAATCGTCTGGTTGGCGTCTGCAGCGGACTGCCGAGCCGACCAGGCCTCTACCAGTCGACCGCCGCCAGCCATCTTGAAGCCGCTGCGACGCCCGACCTTTGGCTCGCGGCGAGCGTCAAGGGCTGGCGTGCGCTTACCGCCCCGGGCCAGCCAGGAAAAGGCGCGTGCTAGGTTCATTGGCTTATCTCAGGGCGAATTTGACGCTGCGTCCGTAGGGCGAGCGGCTGGCGTTGAGCCGCTGAATCTCCCGCAGGTACTTGGTGCGAAGGGCGTCCAGGCGCTCGATCGGAATACGGTCGAGGCGTAGCCCGTCGATTTCGTAGCTCTGCTGGTCCTTGGGGATGCGCTTCTCGAGCGCAGCCTCGATCAACTCGAGCATTCGGCGCGCATGGCTGCGGACGTCGAATGGCTGTGCCGTTTCCAGGTTGGGAGCGACCTCGAGCAGGCCACTGGCGACCGTCAAGCGCTGATCGCCACGGGAAGCCAGAGCCACCCAGCGATAAAGCCCCGGGGACCAGGCCGCCGTTTCATCGGCACTCAGCTCGACCAGGAACGGAGCTCCCGGCTTGGCGTTAACCGTGTGGACTGCCGGACCGCTGAATACGTAGCGCAATTCCCAGCCAGCCGATGCCGGTCGACCGGGCACGTCACGCGACCAGGTGGCAGAGTCACCCGCGTGGAGTTTTGTCGGTTCCATTGATTCACTCGGCGCCGCCAGGAGGCGCCGAGGCGCTACCTGGACGGTTTCTTGATGATTTTGAAGCGGGATCGAGCCTTGGCCGGGGGAGCGTCAGCGCGGCGCGCTGCAGCAGGCCGGGAGGCCGTGCGGGGTTCTGGCTTTGGCCGACGCGGCGGCGACTCAGGGGCAGCGACAGGCTCGTCGCCGTCGTTGTCCTGGTCGTCGTCCTGGTCCTCGACCTCGGGCTCGTCGTACTCGCGGTCGACCTGCTCGTCGAGCTCCTCGCCGGGCTGCAGGCCGGCCTTGATGGCTGGCCCCAGTTCGTCCTTGGTCAAGGCGCCGAGCTTGCGACGCTGGAGCTTGTCGCGCAGCGCCATGATGTATTGCATGGCCTCGCAGTCGAGCGCATGGTTTTCGCCAACCTCTAGGAACTTGCCCAGGTCTTCGCGCCACTCCTCGCCGACGATTTCCTTGCAATAGCTTTCGGTTACCTGCTGGTGCAACAGCCACCAGCCGGTGCGCGAGGCCTCGCGATTCAATCGACCGTGAACCCAGCGTTTCGCGAATGGCGAGTCGAAGGCCCAGCGGGCATCGCCGCGCTTGCGGGTTTTACCCTTTTTGTCGACCTCGACCATTTCCTTTCGGAATGGTTTGTCGAGCGTCTCCCGGCCACGCAGCGCGATAACCCGGTGCTTGTTGCCGTCGTTGATGAAGCGATAGACCTGGTCGTCGCGATAACCAATGTCGATGCCCGTCATGTTGATGGGGTGACCGTCGTACTCGGTTTCGATCAGGTCCGCGAGCTGGTCCCATACGCCGTCCTGCTCGGTGTCGCCCCAGAGCTCGCCCTCCTCCAGGAGCATCGAGCCCATGCCCGCATACCAGGCCCGCACGACGTACTCGAGTCGGCGTTTCTGGACGTCGACGGTGCAGTAGATTTTCAGCGGCTTGAGCAGCAGCTCGCCCGCCTTGTATCCGTAGCACTGCGCCTTGACCTGCTCCCAGGTCGGCACGTCACCGCCCTGCGCGTAGCACTCGCCGAAACCGGTGTTGTAGACCGCCAGCAGGTCGGCAGGGTCGCCGGACTGGATAGCGGCCAACAGGTCGCGAGCGAGAGCGCCGTAGCTCTTTTTCGAGGAGAACGAGCACAGGCCGGACGCTGCATAGGTGTAGTGCGTAGACCCTGCGGTTTCCGCTTCGCCCGTGACCTCGCCGTCGCGGCTGATCGACTGGCCAGGCGCCACGGCCCGGCCACGCTCGTTCATCCAGGAGCGGTACTTACTCTGAATCTGGCACCCGTTGTTAGGGCAGGTCAGCCGGGCGTGGCGGTAGGCCTCGTCGGGCGTGCATTCGTTCTCGCCACCCTTACCAGGCCACCACAGCAGGCCTGACCAGGGAATGAAGTATTCGCCACACTCGGGGCACGGGACCGCCCATTCATGGCGGGTTCCCGATTGCCAGAGCTTCCAGATGGTCGAGCCCAGCGCCTTGACTGAGGTCACGTCCCAATGCCACAGGCCGGTGACCTCGTGCTTGCGCTTCACTACCCGCCCGTGGGTAGGTGTGGCGGTGTAGAGAATTTTCGACCCGTCGTAGGCGTCGCCCCGGCGCTCTACGACGATCATCGTCGAGCCTTCGCCGGTGTTGACGATACGGTCGACCTCGTCGACCAGGATCAACCCGACGGAGTCAGCCGACAGCCCGGACGGCGAGCCAGCCCACACAAACCGCAGCTTTGTCCCGGCGATCCACTTAACGAAAACCGTGCTTTTCCGCTTGTCGAGCTTCTTTAGGAGCGACTCACATTCGGCGATCATGTCGTCGAATTTCGGGATTACAGCGTCTTTCAGCAGCGGCGCGGTCGGCGCCACGTACATGATCGGCACCGGGTCTTCGTCGAGACGCTGCCCGATGATGTTCTCGAAGGTGACCGACTTGCCCATTTGGGTCGCGGTGATGATCGATATCTTGTCGTAGCACGGCTGATTCGCCGCCCAGGCCACAGGCTTCATGTACGGGTTAACGTCAGGGTTAAATTTCCCTGGCCGGGGCGAGCTCGGCGGCATTACCCGGCTGTCTCGCGCCCATTCGTCACTCGCTCTCGGCGGCGGCGCCTTCACCAGTTTCGAGGCGGACAGAATCGATTCGATCAACGTCCGCAGAGAGCTCGCGTGATCGACGTTCGAGGCGGTCGGCTGTAGCTGCCCTGACCGCCCGCGTTTCTTCAAATAGTCGAGCTCGGATAAGGGCAGGGTCATCGATAATCGCCAAGTCGGCGGCGCATCGACTCGGCAGCGAGTCGAGCTGGGTCGCATAGACCGCCGCGATTGAGGTCATCAGGTCGACAAACGTCTCGTTCGGAATGAGCCGCCCGCGCACCTGGTCGATTTCAAGCTGCAGCTTTTCCCGCCGCGCCCGCTTGAGGAGCCGATCCTCGGTTGAGGTCGAATTCAGCCCCTCCTCGTCGTCGCCTTCGTCGCCGATTTCTCGGCGAACCTCGCGCAGGATCAGCCACTCAATCGCTGCTTGGCTGTCAATCTGCACAGCCACGCCACGACCGCCGCCGCCTTGAGTCGGTAGCCCCTCCTCGATCAGCTTGGAAACCCAGCGCTCTGACTTGCCCAGCAAGTCGGCCAGGTCTTTTTTGCTGATGGTTTTGCCCATGGGAGAAAGGACCAGGTTCGCAGTGGCAAAAGGACAAAGGTACAAAGGTCCTTTGTTACCTTTGTCCTTTTGGCACTTTGTGAATTAGGTTGATGCCCCGCCGCGCCTGGCCTAGCGGTCAGGCTGGCGATGCAGGCCGGGGGGCCTCAAGTTCGGAAGTAAGGACTGGACTTTGGCGATCCGACACGAGCGAATGCCGCGCCGTTACCGCCCGTGAAGGGGGAGGGTCCGGGGGAGGACCCAAAAGCCGCCATGCACCGTTATGGTGCGCATCAGCGGGCCGCGGCTACCGGGGCAGCGGCGGCGGACTCGGTCGCGGCGACGGCACAGCTGCACGCCGCGAGGTCTGCAACGAACCCCGCGTCGAGCTGCTCGCCTTCGCCCGCATAGGTGGCCACCGTCGAAATCAGGCCAGCCTTTGCAGCCTCGGCGAGGTTGCGGCTCAGGCGGTAACCCTCGAGCTTCCAGAGCTCCTCGCGGGCCATTGCCTCGGCGCGAGACTTGGCGCGATTTCGCCCGATCACTTCGTCGAAGTTCGCCGCGCTGACTGTTCCAGACTGGCCAAGGCCAAGCACGAAACCGAGCGGGTCGATTGCGGCTGCGATCGTGGTCGTGGTGCCAGGAATGACGTAGGTGTGATAGCTCAGCTGGGCGACCAGGTCGTCGACCTGGTTCACGGTGACGCGGGGCGCTGTCAGCCCCAGCGAGGTGATTTGCTTCTCGAGTTGATGGTCTTGCATGCGTGTCCGTCCGATATGAAAAGGTAGGCCACACCCATGTATGGAGGCCGGCCCTTTCGATTTACAAGGGGAAAACGAAAATAAAGCTCGCTGCGACGTGCCAGAAGCCCAATCGTTACCCCTTGGGTTATAACGACTGGTCACCCCCGGCTACATTCCCGCCTGCTTTTTTTCGTACTCGCGAACGAGCTCCTGCAGGCCGATCAGCCGCTCGGCTGTTTCGTTGCAGGTGGCGTAGTTGCCTGCGGTTGTTTCGGCGACGGCAGAGAGTGCAATGCCGCTGGGGGCCTCATCAGCAGTTCTGGCGGGTTCAGGGGCAGGCAAACCTGCTGCGGTTGCGTCGTGCACCCGAGCAAACCCAACAGGCACAACGCAGGCAGCATCAGCTTTCGCAGACACATAGACAGGAATCTCCTTAACGATGGTTTCGCCGCGCTCGCGGATCACCTGGACGCGGTCGACGTACTCGGTGACGATCCGGTCGCGGACGACGCCGAGCTCCTGGCCTTGCTCGAAGGCCTTGGCCAGTTGCTCGTTCTGCACCTGGACAGCCTTCGATTTCTCGCTGATACCCCGGACGTGGTAGCCCGCGCAGAAGACGAGTACCAGGAGGAGAACGCAGAGGCCTGGCACCCCAATTCGTGCGGCAGTCATGCAACCCCCTCGAGACACAAATCGCGCTGCAGCATGCGGCGCTTGACGATGCCGTAGCAGTTGTTCGCCAGATCGCGGCAGTCTTTACCGGCGACGTACATCCACAGCATGAAAGCCTGTGCAGCGCCCCGGAAGTCACCGGCCAGCACCAGGCGGGCCATGGAAGACTTGGCGACCGCTGTCCGACCGGCATTGAACGCCATGTCAGCCAGCGCGACCTTGCACAGCAGTGTCGCCTTGGGAAACGTCTGCAGCACCCAACTGACCACGGCCTGCAGGTCGTCGCGCAGGTACGCAGCACACTGCGGCCTTGTGGCCACGTCGCCACGGCGCACGCCGCTGGTGTGGCCGGTGCAGATGGTCCAGACGCCGCCCGTGTCGGGGTAGGCCTTGAGGCGCGTCCCCTCGAGCTCGGGCGTCATCACCATAAGGGCGCCGATGATTGCTGCGCGCTCGACCTCGACCGGCAAGCCCGTCTGGTTGACCGTGAAACCGGCAGCGGTGAGGGCGAGCGTCGCGGCGGCGATCGTTCGTTGCAGAAGGTTCATTGCCCGACCTCCTGCTTGACCTGGTTGCGCTTGCGAAAGCGGCGCCAGGCGAACCTGGCCAGCGGGAACACCCAGCGACGGCCTACGCCATCGAGCACCAGGAACGCCGCATATGCCGCCATCAGGCGAATCGTCCATTCCTGGTACGTCAGGCCGTAAATCAGCAGGCCACCGCCCACGGGCGCAACCTTCGCGGCCTCAGCCTTCGCCAGGCTGACCAGCGAGAGATTTCCGTCATCCATGGGCGGCACCTATCAATAAAAAGCCCCGCACAGTGGCGTGGCGCTGGAGAGCAGGCCGAGGCCTGCAGGGAGGGAATAGAGGGCGCCGGTGCGGCGCCTGGAGGACTTACTAGCTGCCCCCTGGTGCGAATTTCAGGCACAAAAAAGCCCGCTCGGTGGCGGGCTTTTGTCGCATGTATCGCAGAGTGGATAAAGTACCCTTTTCCGCGTTACTTTTGCAAGGGCCTATGCGACTTTTTCACCTTTGACCGTTTGTCCTTTTTCCTTTTTGTACCTTTGTACTCAAGGGTAAAGGTCGCAGACAGATTGGTCGGGAACGTCGGCGGCACCTCGCGCTCGTCCAGGAGCGGGCAAGAGAGGTCGACCATATCAACCTGACCGAACTCCACGCCTCCTATGTAGAGGGTCGCACGATTACATTTGACCATCATGGCAAAGGTACAAAGGTACATTTGGCCGTATGGGAAAAGTCGTACCCCTCCACGGCTCGATACAGCTGCTGGCGCAAGCGGTTTACGAGCATGGGGGTAGACTGCTCCGGCAGCTCAACCTCCAGCATGATGCGCAGCGGGCCGGGCGGGATAGCCTGCTCGATCACTGTCACCTCAACCACCTCGGCGTCACCCACCCGCACAATATTTGCGTGCCCCGACGGCTCCCTCGACATGTACCCTTCGGGGCACGGGCGAATGTATTCGACCAACTGGCCTACCTTGTCGGCGTACCAGAGCATGCCGTCTCGACAGCCCACAATCCTCAACATTTTCATGGTTCACCTCAGAGCCCGAGCCCACCCGGCTCGAGCACCTTCGATAGTTGCATAGCCCTCGTCGACGTAGTCGCAGGCCGGGCAGCGAGCGCCCCACATGCCGCCCCGAGAGAAGAAACGGGCAACGCCCTCGCCCTTGCAGTTGTGCGCTGGCATGTCCTGGTCGTTCACCAGGTGCCAGGAAGCAATGGCGCGTGCCTCTACGGTCGAGGCATCGCCACGGTTATTGCAGGCCGGACAGATCCACATGATCAGGCCGGTTTCGACCTGGTGGCGCCGCTCGGGCGCCGTGGCGCAGTGCTGGCATGCCTGGACAGTCACGGGCGCCTACCTATCCCGCTCAGGTATACGCAGAATGCGACCCCCAGCAGCACCTGAACCCCAAAGTAGACCGGTATAGGCGTCAGAACGAGCCACCACGAGCAAGTAAGAACGCCGATCAGTTTCGAGATCACGAGCCCAACAAGGACGCCAAGGCAGATCACAAACCACGGCATAGTCAGTAGCTCGACGAGTCGGAGCTGCTCGAACTACTGGAATCAGAGCCGCCCCAGCTACTCGAGTCACAGCCGCTCGAGCGGCTCCAGGAGTCATCCGAGCTGCAGCGGGAGGACGGCGTCGAATCGTGCCGAGGAGCAGGGGTGTCGTCGTGGCGGCTCGAGTAGGATTCTGCCGGGGTAACCAGGTTCAGCGGTGATACGGGGCTCAGCGGATTGAGCGGGTTAAGCAGGTCGACCGTAGGCGCCGGTGCCGGTGCCGGTGCCGAACGTGCCGGGCGCTCCCAGTATGGCCGAGCCGTGGAAGTGGAACGGGCGACTGCAGCGAGAGCCCGGTCTACTGCGGCGATCGCGTCGGCCTGGGGGCCAACCAGCGCAATGCGATTGCGCAGGCGCTGGCGCTGGCGCTCTGCCTCGGCGGCAGCTTCGCGCTCGCGACGGCGGCGCTTGATTCCAAAAATATCGAGTCCGAACATGAGCCTATCCCTGCTTTTTCCCGACCAGGAGCACCGCCAGCAGTAGCGCGACGATCACCAGGTCAGCACACATTGAGAGGAGCCGACTCGTCGAGTCGACCAGGACGACGCCCCCGGCCAGCCCGAAGGCCAGCCAGCGGCGAACAGAAGTGATCAAGCCTCGACCCCGAAGTCTTTGAGGCGCAGGCCCAGCTCGTTGCCGATTTCGGCCAGCACCTTGAGCTCCTCGGGGCTGATATTCCCGTCGCCCTCGGCCACGGTCAGCATGTTGACGAACACCTCCTCGGCGTCGGCGGGGTTGTTCTTGATATCGCGAATCTCGCGCATGATGTTCATGCGGCCCAAGCGGAAACCGGCCTGCAGCTGCTCGGTGAACAGGTTCACGGTGCTGGTGATTTCCGAGCCGAAGTGCTCCAGGGCCTTGTTCGCACGAATCTGGATATCGATTTGCGCGGCTTCGTTCTTGCTGATTTCGCCGTCAGACGCCGCCACCAGCAGGCAACCGCCGACAATGGCCTGCATCAGGTCGCGGTTTTCCAGTTTCTTGACCGCACGCTTAGCGCCGAACAGCTTTTTGCCCAATCCGAACATGGTGTTTCCCTCGTGGTTTTGTGTGTGGTTAAAGTGCTTTCCAAAGCGCCTCGAGCGCCTCGGTGTCGAGCTTGTCGAGCTCGTCGTGCATTGCCTGCCAGCGCCCTACCCAGTGCTGCCGGTAGTTCACCTCGGAGACTCCGAGGAGCAGCGCCACGGCCACGCCGCAGTGCCGCTCGATGCCGCAGTTCTTGAGTAACTTGTGATCCTGTACCGCCATGTGAGCCAGGCCCTGCGCTCGCTTGAGCGTCTTTGCCTGGAGCTTCCCGAGCCGTGGCGCGACTCGCTCCCACAGCACCAGGACGCAGCCCGCTTCGTCGTCCCACTCCTTTGAATCGCCGTAGGTGTAGCGAATCCAGCGGCTGTACTCGGGCGAGAGCGTGGTCACAGTGCGCACCAGGTGCGCGTCCTGGAACGCGGTAGACGGCAGGGGGATCGAGCTCTTTTTCTTCGCCCGCGTCTCGCTGTAGGTCACCCGCGTGGTGTCCCGGGCCAGGCTGGCCACGTAATCCAGGGGGAGCTTTCCGGCCTCGGCGCTACCCTCGACTGGGCAGGCCGCGAGCTCCTGGGCGCGATGGCGCGGGAACGCATCGCGCAAACGCTGCTGCTCGACGACGCCCGTGCCTGCCGCGTCAGGCTCGCGGCCCGTCTCGGTGTAGTTGCTGGGCGCCAGGTAGGCGAACATGAGCCGCTCCCGCAGCCATACGAGGCCCTGCGCGGTCACCAGGTCGCGACGCGCCCGAACAGTGGTCGCAGTAGCGCCAACCACCGGGCCGGGCACGAGGACCCACATATCGAGCGCGTCGACCGGGGGCGAGGGGTGTTTGATTTCAAGCGAAAAACGAGCAGTCATTGCTCAGCGCCTCCTGGCAAGAACGGAGAACCCAGCGCACAGCGAGCACCTCGCAGCCAGTGGCTTGATCGCCAGGCGCTTTGCGTCGATGGCCCTGCCGCAGGCGCCGCAAACGGGGGTAAAGATGGAGGCCTCGCGCACCAGGTCGTCGCTCAGGATCTCTCGAGCGACTGCGTCGTCCTGGCAGAGCTCCAGGCCAGAGAAAACATCAGGAGACATGCCCGATCCTCGGCGGCCAGGCGTCGGCTACTGCATCCGCTGCACTCAGGCTGTTAAAGCCCTGGACGAACCAGGTGCACTCCTCAGCGCAGTCAAACTCAATACGCATAACGTCGGGATTCCCGCCGACTACTACAGCCTCGCCGCGACCGTCTCGACGGGGCAGCTCAGTCACCAGCACCGGCGGGCGGTTGGCCGCGCCCACAATGAGGCGAACAACTTTCATTCGGTCACCTCAGAGCGTGACGGAGGCGCGACCAGCAACGCGAAAGCGTCACCGTCACGCTTAGCCAGATCGGCGCCAGCGATCGCCAGCGCGGCCAGCACCGGCGCGAAGAACTGCGCGAAAGCCTCGGGGTCGTTCTTGGCCAGGTTCGATGCACCGTGCGCCATCAGCGTCAGCGCCTCGGCGTGCTCCTCGAAACCACCAGCCTTGCAGACCTCGGCCAGCGCCAGCACCGTGCCGCCATAGAACGTCATGGCCGGAACCTTCACCTGGTGCGACTGCACGACTGCGTGCTTCTGCTTCAAGCGGTAGCGCTTCGATCGCTCAGCCGACAGGCGCTTGGCGCGGTCTTCTTTGGACTCGCCCGGCACGGCGTGGAAACGCTCGCGCAGGGCCTCTTTTGACTTGGGAATGTGATCACTCTCGACGGAGTGAACCAGGCGCAGGGCGACGCTCATAGCTTCTCGCCCTTGAGGTTGGCCAGCATCAGCAGCGGCAGCGGTCGGCCCGTGCCGGTCGCTAGCGCCACCAGCTCGTTGAACATGGCAGAAATAGCCTCGGTGCCCTCGACCAACATGCGGTCGACGTCGGCAGGGTCGTCGGTGAGGTCGTACAGACCATCATGGGCAGGCGCGCTCGCCGCCAGAAACTCGCCGATTGCCTGGGTCACTTCGCCCAGCCTGGCCTTTGCCGACGGCACGCCGACCAGGCCGACCAGCTCAGGGATACGGACGTCGAAACAGCCGGCCATTGCCAGCAGCTCGGAACGAGCCGAGCGCTGATAGTCCTCGGGCAGGCAGGAGAGCCAGACCCATTTCCATTCCAGGGGGAACGGCTGGGTCGCGTGGAAAATGCGCGACACGCGCTGCGACCAGGCCTTTCGAGTCCGCTGGTAAGCCTCGACGTCGTCGGGCTCCTCGTGCTCGATCAGCCCTGCAGCAGCGAGGGCAAGTGCGAGGCGCTCGCTGGCGAATCGCTCGAGGGACCAGTCGGAATGGGCGAACCACCGGCTGGTTTGATCGACTATCACGTCCCGCTCAGTCCGCGTACCCATAGCACCTTTCCCTAGAAAATTGGTCACATGTCGCTTTCCCCACATTTTCTATATTTAGAGCAAAAACGCAACCAGAATTCTAAATATCGAGTAGTGCCGATAGGCATTTAGAAGGGACAATATTTAGCTAAATAGGAGAGGGAACCATGAAGCGCGATCACACCATCGGCACCGCAATTCGGACGCGGCGGCAGGCGCTTAAATGGTCGTTGCAAAGCCTGATCGATGCCTCCGGCTTGGAGATATCGAGCGGCCACCTCGCGACCATTGAGACAAAGGACGTAGCGCCCAGCGTTTATGTCGCCGCCGCCCTTGCGAAGGGGCTCGGAACCACCGTTGACTCATTGCTGCGAGAGACGCAGGACCCGGATAGATTCAGCGAGCCAACCGTCAATATTCAGCGCGTCCCCCTTGTCACCTGGGAGAGCGCCAGCGAATGGGCCAAAAACCCCGATGCTAGACGTCTCCCGTCGGGCACTGAGTGGGTCGTACCGGCAGACACACCCGTCGGCCAGGTCTTCGCTCTGAAAGTCCGCGACGAGAGCATGCAGTCACCCTCGGGGGTCAGCTTTCCGGCTGGCTTTACCCTGTTCGTCGACCCTGCGCGCAAACCAGGTGTAGGTGACTATGTAGTCGCGCACCTGGGCGAACCGACCGCGCCTGTCTTCAAGAAACTGGTTAGGGACGGGTCGGCGTTCTACCTGCAGTCCCTGAATCCACAGTTCCCCATGCAGCAGGTCGGTGATACATTCGAGAGCATAGGTGTCGTCGTCGGCCTACGGGCGGCGTTCGACAAAGGAGGGGTTCTATAAAAAGAGCGTCGCTGTCTTCTAAATATAGAGCGGACGACGTAAAGTAGCGGGGCTACCCGCTAACGAGCAGTATTTTTTCAAAGGCTAGAAAGGACAAAGGCCGGGGGGCTTTAGCAACCCCCCGGCCTTCGCGATAGACGCACACCTTACGGTGTCTTACTGCAGCACATCGGGTTATCTGTTTTAGCGGGCAGGTAACCAGACAAATGAACTTGCCGTTCAGTGCTCAGTTTAGGCCCATGATGGGTCACGTCAATCGTTTGTACCTTTTCACCTTTGTACTTTTGACCAAAGGGACAAGATGACAAACGTACCACGGAGCACCGGTCTAGGGGCCTTCTATAAGGAGCGATTCGACTCCGACCCCTACAACCTGCTGGCCTACTTCGACGCGGATATCGCCGCCGTCGCCGCTGACGCTTCGCTCAAATGGGCATCGGTCAGCGCCAGCGTTCGCCTCAACGGGCTGAAACTCAGCAAGTATTCGAAGACTAAGATCGAGGCCACGGAAACCCGCTACCACGGCAAGCTGATGGTGTGGGGCGACCTGCGTACCAGCGAGCCGAAAAAGGCTGGCCACGAGCCGATCACCTTCCCGCAGCTGACTTTCAGCAACAACGTGACCGGCGCCGTCACCTGGAGCGGTTTCGCTGCGCTCCTGGAACTGTACCGGCGCGAGCAGGGGCTCGAGCAAACCGAGCAGCAACAGAAGTTCATGGCCGAGCAGGCCAAGCGCCGCGCCGAGCGCGAGCAGCGCCAGCAGGCCGAGGAGGCCGAGGCGAAGGCCCGCGCCGAGCGTATCCATGCCGAGCGCCTGGCTTTCGAGCGCACCTGGTTCACCGGCGAGCGCAGCACGTTCACCTATGAGGAGCAACGCGGCAAGGCCTCGCGCCTGCTCGAGGGCTTCGTCGAGCTGATCGGCCCGGAAGACGGCACCGCGCCCTACCTGGTCAAAAAACAGATTTCCGCCATTGCGTCACGCTTCGAAATGAAAAGAATGCGTGACCGTCACGGTGTTTTCACTGCGATTCCCCTCTACGACATTCACCGCAATTTCATCGGCCTGCAGCGCCTCTACGACGACAAAAAGCTGCAGGGTACTGGCGTCAAGATGGACGGCGCCCACTGCGTCCTGGGCGACCTGGAGTCGGCAGACTACCGGTATTCCGTCGAAGGCTTTGCAACCGGCGCCAGCGTCTACTTGGCCGAGCTCGAGGCGAAACGCAACGTCGCGGTAGTGGTCACGTTCAACGTTGACAACCTGTCGAAGGTGCTCCAGGTCTACGCCAAGCTTTACCCGGCTTGGCGCTTCACCAACGCCGCCGACAACGACCAATGGAAAGCCACCGGCAACGCCGGACACCTCGCCGCGCTCGACATTCACCGCGAGCTGCAGCACGTAAGCACCCTGCCCCAGTTCGACCTGAGCGACGAGGAAGTCGCGGCAGCTAAGGCGACCGGCAAGGGTCCAACCGACTGGAACGACTACCACGTCCTCTACGGCCTGAAAGCCACGGCCAAAGCCTTGCGCTCCAGGGCAAACGCGGTGCGCGCCGAGAAAGACTGGTTCACCTACTGCCTGCAGCGCGTGAAATACAGCGGCAAGCTCGCCGATAAAGCCGCAAAAATGGCGATCAGCTCGGGCATGAACCTGGTGCCGATCAAGTACAGCACCGACGAGGTAATCGAGCGCGTGCTCGAGCAGCTCCCCGTCGTTTGTCCTGACGCACTGCGTATCAAGCTGCGCAGCCTGGCCCTTTGGATCGCTCGCGACCGCTTGGCCAAAGCCCAGCAACTGCGCAGCTTCTCGCCTGCCGCGCTGAACAAGCCGCACATTCAATACATGCCGATCGCCGCAGTACCGCACCCTGTGCACGGTGGCCCTATGATCCCGCCACACTTGGCCGACCTGATCGAGAGCCTGGAGGGTATCGTCATCACGCGGGCGCCCATGGGTTCGGGCAAAACCGAGGACCTGATCGCGCCACTGCTGCAGGCTTCGGCCAAAGGCGCCTATGTGGCGCACCGTATTTCCCTGCTGGACGACGCCACAGCGCGCCTGAACCTCAAGCGCGGCACCGAGGAACAGGCCGACATTTCGGTCAAGCACTATAAGCACGTCCAGGCGCACCACATGCCCTACGTCTCCCATCTGGCCTGCTGCGTCAACAGCCTGACCAACCAGAAGTTCTACAACGCCGAGGAGCGCAGCTGGTTCACCACGCTGGAGACGCTCTGCATCGACGAGGCCAGCCAGGTTATCCGCCACACCACCACCGGCCCAGTCGAGGGCCGCGTCAGGGTCATGGATGCTCTGATCGAGGCTGTCGCCTCGGCCAAGCGCGTGCTGCTGTGCGACGCCGACGCGAACGACACTGTTATCGAGTTCTGCGAGCTGGCCCGTCCTGGCCAGATCATCACCGTTATCGAGGTGACCGGTACCGGCAGCGATATTCGCGTCGACCACGGCGACGACGAGAGCGTCTGGCAACTGGCCGTCGACAAAATCTGCGCCGGGCGCAAAGTCCTGGTGGCGAACGATTCCGCCGAAAGCGCCAAGCGCATGGCGGCGCTGATCGAGCAGAAGGTCAAAGACGGCGAGTGCAACCCCGTGCGCATGCTCCTGGTGCACTCCGAAAGTAAGGCCGACGAGGACGTCGAGGCGTTCCTCAGCGCCCCCAAAGAGGAGGCTCTCAAGTACGACGTGCTGATCTACTCCCCGGCGATTTCGTCCGGCGTATCGATGGCCTGGGCGAAGCCCCATTTTGACTGCCACTTTGGCCTGTTCAGCGGCAATACTGTCGGCCCGTCCGACGCTATGCAGATGATGCGCCGCGACCGCACCGCGAAGCACTATATCGTCGGCATTGGCCACGCTTCGACCCAGCGCGAGACGAACCCCGACGTCATGTATCGCGGCATGCTGGCGCTCGAGAATCTGGCTTGCCAGATCGAGCACACCCCCGACGAGTACAAGGTCACCAGGAAGAAAACAGCCTTCGACAAGGTTTATCTGTCCGCCGTTACCTCGGAAAACCGGGCGCGCTCGGGCTTTGCCAATAACCTGCTGCTGATGCTCGAGGCCGAGGGCTACCAGGTGCAGCGCCTGGACCTCCAGGGCGCCGAAGAGGAGCTCGCCGCCCAGTCCCGGGAAAACAGGAAGTTCGCGGGCGAGCTGGTGTTCGCCAAGCGCATGGACCTTATCGACCGCGTGGCCACACCAACCGAGGAGGAGTTCGTCAAGCTCGACAGGCAGGACGTACACAGCGAGAGCGAGAGCGCTCAAATCGACCGCTACCACATCGAAAAACAGCTAGGCGTAGATGAAATCACCGCCGACGACGTCGCGTTCTATGACGATCGCGGTGTGCGCAAAGTTGTCGCCCTGGAGCTGCTGCAGTCCAACGACAAGCAGGCTCAAGCCTATGACTTCGCCCAGCGCAAGGCCGGTGTCACTCTCACTCAACACCGTTTCAAAGCGACGCCCCGGGCAATGCTCGAGCGCATTTTCGAGATTCTGACCCTCGACCGCTTCACCGGCGACGGTGAGTTCAGCAGCAAGCAGTGCCGCGAGGTCCTCGACTTCGTCCGCACTGATCAAGAAACACTGGACCTCTACAACACGCTCGGCCTCGGGCGCTACATCCCGTCGCTGGCCTCGAAGCTCTGCGCCACCACGCTGGTTAAGTCGATCCTGGAGAAGCTCGGGCAAACTGCTATCAAGCGGTCGACGAACGGGCAGAACTTGTTCGCGCTCAAGCCTGATAATTGGGAGTTCGTCATGGGCTACGTACAGCGCCGTGCAGCGAAGAACGTCCACTCCCTGACCACCCACGAGCACGAGGCCTCGCACCAGCCGCTGCTGGCGCCAGAGGAGCTCGCAGACCTGCCAGCCGCCCTGCTGACCCACGGCGCCAGCAGTGACACTTTGCAGAGTGAGGGTGTAAGCACAGAAGGAAAGTATCACTTGAATACTGCGGAACGGATTTTCGCCGTCGCCGCGCAATGCGACCTCCCGCCCGGTATCTCTGCTGCTCGAGTGGTGGGGGCGCTGAACCCCGACATCGCGGTTCGACTGGCTGATCCGGGAATCGACCTGGCCTCGGCAAAATGGATGCTCAACTATGCGGCCCAGCTCATTGCTCGGTAACCGCGCTATACTGTATGAAAGTACAGTAGTGGCTTTTTAATACGAGGGGAGGGAATCACCTTGCAGTGCCAGGAAAGAATGGACGTAGCGTCCGCCAAACTCAGCCGCATTCGGTCCATGCTTAGCGTGGCGCTCAAGGCGGGAGCGGAGGCAACTAAGGGGGAGCTGCTCGACGCGATCGAGTCAGCTCTCGAGGGAATCGACGCTGCAGACGCAGCGCTCAGGGAGGGAGAGAATCAGGGGGTTATGCCGGGGCGACCTGCCCCGGCAGACTTGGCAGGTAACTGCCATGATCAGCGCGTGGTGCCGTTGCCCACCAGGTCCTGATAGGCACTCTCCCTGCTGTCACCTTCGCCCCTGGCCACCTCAACGCCATTGACTTTCGCGACAGCAAGCCACACCCCGTCCACCTCTGAAACCGAAATGCGCGGTTTCGCTTTGGCCACCTCGTCCGGGACGACCGGCGCCACCGCTCTGATCGAGCGGTTAGGGGTGGCGAGGGCATCGCTGGCCAGCTCCAGGTACTCTTTGATCAGCGGGCGGTAGCTGCCGACGTTCACGCTGATAGCCTTCTGAGTGATCCGTGCGTCTGGCGCGGCCTTGACGGTATCCTTCACCCAGCGGTGAATTTTGAGCATCGCCTCGCGCCCGTCGACCTTCTCGTGCTTGTCCAGGGCCTCGAGCGCCTCGAGCCTGCTCGCGTAGGGGCTGTCGATCGCTTCGGGCGCAGCGGGCTTCGTGTAATCGATCTTGAATTGCTTGTATGAGCGCTGGGTGATCGCGTCGCCGTGGCCGAGCATTTCGCGCCAGAACACATCCTCGTTTACGCTTTTCCACTTGGCGTCCCGCCCGAAATGGAGCTCGAAGACGACCCGCGCCCAGATCGCCCGGGAGTCCTTGAACACACGCTCGTCGCTGCCCAGCATGCGCTTGGCCAACTGGTTCAGGTTGCTGTGCACGCGGTTGTTAATCGCGACGTTGTCCAGGTGCTGCAGCTCCAGAGCCTCGGGCAGGCTGCGCAGCTTGGCCAGCGCTTCGAGCACTGCGTCGGCCTGCACAAGGGTGTAAATGCGATAGCTCGAGCTGTAATCGAGGCCCTCGCGGCGCTTGGCCTGGCCGCTGAACTCGAGCTCGTACTCGCCGACCTTCTCGAAACGCCCCTGCTTGATCACTTCAATCTCACGGCGCCCGGTGGCCAGCGCAATGCCGAGCGCCAGATGGGAGAAGTACGGGGCGGCAACGCCGTCGCGCACCTGGACGCTGTAGAACAGCTCGTTGATGGTGTCGATCAGCTGGTAGTAGTTGACCTGGACGGTGTTCGTCGCCTTTTCCTCGAGCGCCTCTGCGGCCTCGTCGACCAGCTGGTCGCGGGTGATTTTCGGCAGGGTCAGGTGCCGCATGACCTCGTGATCGAGCTTCATTTCGTCGATATCGCGGTAGGCGTCGGCGTCCTTGTCCTGGCGCACCTTGACCACCAGGTCGTGATGGGCGACGCGCAGATCGGAGATATGGCCGTGCTCGAGCAGCGCCTGCAGCTCCTCGGCATATTTCGGGTAACGCTTGGCCAGGCGCTGCACGCTCTCCTCGAGCGAATGGTGCCTCCAGTTCTGAGCGGTGACCGCCTTGCGGACTGCGGTCAGGTAGCGGCGATAGCTCGAGGCGCGGATTTTGTCCTCGCTCTTGCGGCGCTTGTCCTCATACAGCGCGTTTTTCAGGCGATCGGCCAGGCGCCCGATGCGCTTCGTCTTCTCGCTCCTGGAGAGCTCCTGGTTGTCGTCCACTGCCTTGACGTCGGTGATCAGATTCTCGATCAGTTCGCCCAGCTCTACCTTGCGCCCCATGCTGCCTCCTCGGCATTCACCCTTGTACCTGTTTCAACAGCGTAGCCCCTTTGGCATACACCGCAACACCAGATGAATTATACACCCATTTACCATGCATGTATACACCTTTTCGCACGTCTACATACACCCTTACAGTCAATCCCTGCCAGCATGCACCTATACAGTCAATCCCCTGCCATAATGCCATGGTAGAT
>NZ_JBICKA010000066.1:0-5095 GCF_043103635.1 Pseudomonas sp. yb_9
CTTGGTCACTGAGACCGCCGTCTGCGTGTCGAGGATGATGTGAGGCCACGCGCCATCAGGACGTTATCAGCATGAGCTAACCCTAGGTCACTTGTGAGTCCTGAAGACCCGGCTGAAACTTTTTTCGCGGGCGCGAAAATTCCCCTCCTTCAGGTGAATCGTGTCGGATCTCGTAGACTTGATCGCGAAGCGGCCGGCAAGGTCGTAGCGTGCCGCGTGGACAGATGGAAACCTACCGCTGCCCGGTGACCGACCTTCTTGGACGGCTGGCCAGCCAGATGCCGGCGGTGCGCGTCTGGGACCCGCTGCCCACCCTGTGCCCCGGCCAGAACTGCCAGGTCGAAGACCAGGGCCGGCCGCTGTTCTACGACGCCGACCATGTCAGCGGCTACGGCAACATGCGCCTGGCCCCGGACTTCCAGCGCTTCATCCAGGGCCTGCTATAAGCCAACCAAGGCGTGGCCATGAACCTGTAGGCGCGGCTTCACTGTTCCAGCGGCTGCCCCACCAGGGTAATGGCCACGCCGGGTGAACCCACCGAGTTGGCGTCGCCGCTCTGCGCATAGGCGCCGAGGGTGTCGGTCTTGGCGGCGGTGTAGTGCGGGTCGCTGGTCGAGGTCTGGTCCCACACCGCCGAATAACCCGCCTGCGCGGCACCGAAGGCCACGCTGGCATGGCTGGCGGCCTTGACGCTGCCGCTGCTGATCGCCGCGGTCGCAATCAACGTGCCGTCGGCCTCGAAGCTACTGGTGCCATAGTTGAAGGCCGTCGCCACGTTGCCGTTCTGGTCGTAAATCACCACCGCATCGCCCTTGCCCAGGCCCGGGCCGTCGACGCTGATGACATGGCTGGCGTCGGTCAGCCCCCAGGCATTGAGGAAGGCCGCATAGTCGGCGCTTTTCACCGAGGCGATCACCAGGGTCTTGCCGGCCTCCAGGGTCAGGTTGCCGCCCAGCGACACCCCCGAGGCGAAGGTCTTGTTGTCCGAGTCGGTGAAGCGCCAGTTCGACAGGTCGATGCTGCTGCCGTAGTTGTACAGCTCGATGAAATCCCCGCCGCTGGCGTTGGAATTCACTTCGCTGATCAACAGGTTGTAATGCGGCGTCTGGCCGGTCTGGAAGCTGAGGCTCTGCGCGGCGATGGCATTGCCGTAATGGTCGACCACCGCACCGGCCTGCAGCTCGACGCTGTACTGGGTGCCGGCCACCAGCTTGGCGGAAGGCAACAACTGCACCTGGTTGTAATCCACCTTCAGGTGGCTGGCATCGAAACTCTGCAGCACCGTGCCGGTGCCATCCTTGAGCACAATGCTGCCGCTGCCCAGCTGCACGCCTTCATCGAAGGTCAGGGTGATGCTGGTGGTGTTCTTCGACACCTCGGTGGCGGCATTGGCCGGGGTGCTGGCCACCAGCTTGGGTGCCGTGGTGTCGGTCAAGGGCTGGCCGAGGGTCACCAGGTTGCTCTTGAACTGCTGGTCGGCGGGGGCCAAGTCCTTGGACATCTGGCTCTGCCCTGGCCACAGCGTGTCGCCGTTGTCCTGCAGCAACAGCACCTGGGTGCCGGGCTTGATGCTGGCCGGCGAGGCGATCGACTCGAAGCTGCCGCCGGTGGCCTTGAGCAACGCATCCAGGTCGTTGTTCAGTTGCACCGGTTGGTGCGTGGCGTTGCCGTCCCAGGTGAACAGACGAAAATCGTTGGGCACCAGATCGCTGGCGCTGCCTGAAGGCCCGGCGATGATCAGGTAGCCACTGCCGTCGGCAGCCTTGTCGATGGAACGGATACCGCGCCCGCCCAGGTTCAGCTCGATGGCGCTGAAGACCGGCGCCACGCTGCTGTCGGCCAGTACCTGGGTGTAATTGTTCACAGCCACGATCAGCGCCTTGTCACGCGTGCCGCTGTCCAGCTGCGGGGCGCGAAAGCCCAGCCACAGCGCGCTGTCGTCCGGTGAGGTGGTCAGGCCCTCGATGGAAAAGCCGTTGGTGTTCTCCGGCGCGATACCGGCGCCGGCCGAGGTGGCGAAACCGTAGTAGCCCGCAGCCTTGCCATCGGCGCCGGCGGCGTCCCCGGCACTCAGTGCAGCGACCAGGCCGGTGTATTTATCGGTGGTGACCGTCAACTGCGGCTGGCCATTCACCGTAGTGATCTTCAGCGCGGTGATCACCTCACGGCCCGGTGCTTCCTGGCCCTTCTTGTTGTTGCTGTGCGAGCCGGTGAGGTACAGGGTGTCGCCGACCAGGGTCATGGCCTCGAAGTCCATCTCGTCGCTCAGCCCCAGGGCCGTGCCGTAGTCGAACTCGCTCAGCGCGGCGCCGCCGGTTTTCTCGTAGACCCGCACCACGTTGGACTCGTCATCGCCGACGATCAGGTAATTGCCCCAGCTCACCACCCCCGAGGCATCGGACGAACCGAAGGCGCTGCCGACCTGGGGCTTGAAGGTGAACTCGGTAGGCTGCGGGGTCACCGGTGTGGTCGGCGTAGACGTGGCCGGGTCGCCGTTGCTGATCAGGTTACCGGCCAGGCTGTTGACCAGCTCGACGCTACTCTGCGTGCCTTTGGCCTGCAGCGCGCTGTTGAGTTCGGCAGTGCTCGGCGAACGGCCCAGCACGCCCTGGTAAGTCAGTACTACCTGGGCCTTTTCGCTGGTGACACGCTGGCCTTCTGCCGACGCGGTAAAGGACGCCAGCAGGCTGGCCGGGCTGCTGCCATTGGCGGCCTGTTCGACCCAATAGGCCAGGCCGCCGGCGTCCGGTGCGCGGCCCAGGGTGTTCTGGTACAGCGCGGTGATGAACTGCGTGCTCGACGTGCCCGCCACGCTGGCGAATTCGCTGGACTGGGCGAAGGCCTGGGTCACGTCGCTCAACGACAGGCCGCCCTGCATCTGCGCTACCCAGTACTGCAGGCCGCCGGTGTCCGGTGTGCGGCCGAAGGCGGCCTGGTACAGCGCAATGATCGGCTGCACCACGGCCTGCGCTTCGGCCGAGGAGGTGAAGCTGCTGACCACCTCCGCCAGCTGGATCTGCCCGCTCTCGACCTGCGCCTGCCAATAAGCCAGACCACCGGCATCCGGCTCACGGCCCAGGATGTTCTTGTAAAAGGCGGTGATCGACTCGCGGAGGGTGGACATGAAGGTAAGCACTCGGTATCAGAAGGGATACGCGACCCTACCAACGCAGTTTGACGAAATGGTGACCGGGGCGCTCGGGGCTGTTGGAGCAAGCTCCAACGGATTGCGGGTGCTTTGTAGGAGCGAGCTTGCTCGCGAAGGGTCCCGACATCGAGCCAGGCCTTTTCGCGAGCAAGCTCCAACAGGGTCAGGTCTTCAGGCCTTCCTCGGGCTCGACCGCCGGCACCGGCCATTGGTCCAGGGCCTGGTTGAGGGCCAGTTGCGCCTGGGTAATCAGGTGCAGGCTGGCCATGGCCAGGTGACGCGGCGGGCCTTGCAGGCCTTCGGCGCTTTGATAGGCCGTGGCGGTGGCGCAGTTGAGCAGCTCCACGGCGTGGGCCACGCGGCATTCGAGCAGGACGAGGGATGATTGAACGGAGGGTGGATCGGGGACGATCTTTTTCATGTGGTACTCCAACTAATGATTGGAGCTGCCGCCCATGGCCTACCAAACGATGGGCGGCAGCCGCGTGCAAGTTGGTAGGACCGGTCAGTTGGCACCCGGCGCGCCCGAAGACGCCCTGCACGCGGCCACCATGAAACGCATGGCCGCAAAAAAGCGCCTCGCAAAAGGTGGCGCCTTGCACCGACTAACCTCAGGCCTACCAAACCTGGTCGCTGAATTGGCAGCGACGGCAGGAGGGTAGAAGCCTGAATGCATGGGCACAAGCGGTCGGAATTCTCTCGGAAATGTCCTGCAAGAGAAAGAGAGGCGTCTTGCAATCATGGCCCCATAATAGGCGCGGATTGCAGGGTTTTTTGTGGGAGCGAGCTTGCTCGCGAAAGGCCGCAACACCGCGCCAGACCTTTTCGCGAGCAAGCTCGCTCCCACAACGGCCTTAGAGGAAGTCGCGAATATCGCGCTCCAGCTTGCGGCCGACGAAGATCGACACGCCCAACAGCGCCAGGGAGAAGGCCACCAGCAGGCCGATGGACAGCAGGTGCGGGGCCTGGCCGCCGATCAGTGCGGCGCGGTAGGCCAGTACCAGGTGGTAGAAGGGGTTCAGCGCCACCAGCTGCTGGATGGTGCCGGGCAGAATATTCGCCACGTACACGATAGGCGTCAGCCAGAACCACAGCTGGGTGACCACGCCGACCACCTGGGTGATGTCGCGGATGAACACCGAGAGAATCGCGCAGGTGATGCCCAGGGCATAGGCCAGCAGCTGCTGGCAGAGGAAGATCGGGATCCACCACAGCAGGTGCCAGGAAAAGTCGAAGCCGATGGCGACCAGGAAGACCATGAAGAAGCCGGTGGCGATCAGGTAGTGCACAGTTTCGCTGAGCACCACGAACAGCGGCAGGCTCCACAGCGACAGGCGCACCTTGCCGATCAGGTGGGCCTTTTCATGGAACACGCCGGTAATCCGGGTGAGGGTGGCGGCGAAGCAGTTCCAGGCCAGCAGGCCGCTGACCAGGTACACGCTGTAGCCCCATTTGCCGAGGTCCTGGCCCAGCCCGCCGAGGCGCATGCCCATGATGTTGGAGAACACCAGGGTGAAGATGAGGATGTTGATCAGCGGCAGGATGAAGGTCCAGGCCGCGCCGAGTACCGAGGCCGAGTGGCGGTCGATCAGGTCCTGGCGGGTGAAGTTGAGCAGCAGGTTCCAGTTCATCGAAGGGTCCAAAAACAGCGAGCAGGCAAGCATACGCAGTACAGGGGCATAAAAAAACCCGCCTTTTGAGGGGCGGGTTTTTCGCTCGACTTGAGCAGCGATGCTACATCGTTATTAAGCGATGGATACAACACCGTTTTCGAAGGTAACTTTCTCGATACCAACGCCAGTCAGCTTGATAACAGCTGCGTCTGGGGTATTGGCAGCGGCAGCGGTAGTTACGTCGGTGAAACCGCCAGTACCGGTGACGGTGCTGCTGCCGTAGGCCTTGGTTTCAGCGATAACGTAGGTGTCGTTACCTTTCTGGAAGAAGAAG
>NZ_JBICKA010000067.1:0-176049 GCF_043103635.1 Pseudomonas sp. yb_9
CTTTATCGGGACTGGTTGCCTTCGAGTCATGAAGAACTGCGGGATCATCCGTTGTTCTTTCAGTACCTGAGTGTGTATCCGGAAACGCCGCTGGAGCAGTGGGAGACGGATGTTTATGTGCCGTTGAAGTAAGCATGGTCATGGGTAGCGGGCAACGCCAACCATCACAGGGCCAGACGCATCGCAGGCCAAGTTGGTAGATTGTGCCCAGTCCCCAAATCCCCCGGCGTCGGGCAACCACGCCGGGTATCAGATACGTGTCTCAGAGGGCTCAAGAATCAGCTCAAATTCAATGTGCGGAACCGTTCCGGCCGTTCAGCGTTTTGCCGATGATGGATTGGGCCTATTCTTCCTGAAGATCTTTAACTACATGGCTTCCATAGCAACCATTCCGCCCTAGTACCATTTTTGTACTATCTGTTCTACCCCAACCCAGACCTTGCACAGACATACACTGTGTATACACACAGCAATCAAAGTAAGCCCTAATCATTTACCGATGCGGGCCGATAACTGACGCGGGGCCACACCTGACCCGAGAACACGAGACGATTATCACCTGCTTGTGTGACCGGATCGCTCAGCGCACTCGCGACAGCCGCCGACCGAGGCGAACTTTGAAAGGAAGGCGATGAAGGTCAGGATTGCATTCGGGTTACCTTATGATTGTCAATATACAATGCATCTCGATTTTCCATAATGCATCTCTCCCCAAATCTGGACGGATAGCTTCCTAGAATGCAAGATCATCGCCCTTGAAAGGAAACATCTTTGTTAATCTCCACCATCTTCATCTCTACCATTTTACCGTTAGAGACGCATCCAATAAGATACTTAGAGTTCACACTCCCAAGCAAATAGCAATCGGATTTTAAATCTGACGTCTTTGGCAGAGCAGTCTGCGCAGTTAATACCTCATAGCCCCATAACTTACCTAGATAATTTGGGGTTAGATAGAGCGAGATTAATCCTCCAAGCAGAGCCAACACCAAAACCATCCGAGTCAAACCGGCGCTGACATAGACATAGCCAGCGCACGCCAACAAACACCCTGAGGAGAGGAACAACAGACCACTTATAAAATCAGCCGTACTGAATGTTGTAAACCAATCGTCACCCCAACCAGTTTTTGGTGGAAACACGAAAAAACACACCACTAAACCAGCAATCCAAAAGGATAAAATTTTCAACCACACCCATCCACGGGTATAAAAAATATACGCCCCTGCCAAAGTTACAACGCCCACCATTACCAACGAATAACTTCCCACTCGCAAAATATCTTGCGACGTCAGAAACTCTACAACCCACCCCCCTCCGATCGCCTTATACATTGCAAGAGCCTTAACATAGCCTGCAACATAAGCAAACAAAGACAATCCAACAACTGCCCCGCCAAGCTTTGTTAAACCGTCAAAGAAATCATTTGTTGACACGGTATCGGATAGTAATTTATTCATTCTCTCCTGCCTCAATGAGTGCCAACCAGCAGCCGGCACTCGTAACACTTATTGATTCCCAAGCCATTCAACACCAAAAACTTTATATCTCTTCAGTTCTCCACGCCCCGTCAGAACCCTAGAAGCATGCAAAGCGATTTTACCATCTAACCCCCTATTCCTGTCATGACTGGACCTTGTAAGGAGTGCTTTTTCATCTGCACTCACATCCTCATCAAGATCGAACGGCACAGTCTTATCTAGCTCGTCAACAAACACCCTTCCATACCCACTAAGGATATTGTATTTTGTTACATTGCCAATAATCCCATCCTCTGGATCTTCCTCGTCCAAAATATTGACATAAGCCATAGTTGCTTGGTTCAACCGGACTATTTCGCCGACCTTGGGCCTGGAAATTGAGATCTCCATGTTAGCAGAATTTTCAATCGGACGGTGTAAGGAGGCCATGGGGCTTTCCAAGGCTATCCCAATCTCTCCGATTAAGGGTTCAACTCTATCTTCAAGCCTTTTTACGAATGGCGTCTGGGGGCGGTGCTGTTGCCCTACCGCTTCGGACCATGTCCACTTAACAAAGTCCCAAAACGCAGCTGCTATAACACTCCCGCCAATAGCCTGCACAACCGGATCACTAAATACAATTGTGACTAGCTCTTCAAAGCTTCCCTTGCGCGGCGGGTGTAAATACACCTTGGCTCCTTTCACCCTTTCTGCGCGCTTACGTATTTGCCCATCATTTACAAATGCATGAGTGGTGATAGATAAGGCCCGCGCCAGCCCTTGGGTAGATACACTTGCATCGTAAATATCAAGCAGACCCTGGTCTGCTGATCCGCCAGTATATGATATTTTAAAGTTTAATTCTTTCACGTTAATTCTCTTCTCCATGAGCCAGTGCCCACATGATGGCGATGGGCTACTTCCAATTAAGCCTCAATTCTGGAATTTTCCCAAGCCCCCTGTGATCAGCGAGCAAGAACTCGCCAGAGCTGATCTATCGGGGTCGTATAGGATTGGCTAATCATATCTCGGCGCATCCCCCACCCCGCGGGCGCGCGCGAGGCTAGCTACCTGCCTCATCACCCGCCCATACTTGTCATTGATCTCATCCAGTACTGCCATCAGCCGGCCACAAGACTCCGGCTGCTTAACGAGCCAGGGCAGCAGGGCTTGGGCGCCTTTTTGCATGCCCGCATTGGCGCAACGAATGGGCAAAATAGCAGCCGTCCGGCCGGGCCAGCTCGCTGCATCCTAATATTCCTCCCAGCCGAATTCCCAGTCACCCTTCGTGGGTGGCCATCTATGATCGGTGGCTATCGATCCCCCCTCTAAATCGGCTTAATCGGAAAGGTAGAAATGCCTAAATACCTTCCCTTGAAGTTACAGCCCTCGACCTAGAGCGGCCGATGACGGCAGAGGCGCACGCATACCTATTGCCTAAAGCGAAGCGAGTAAGCTAGTCTTCAAAATGCCAGCATGCTGGTAAAGGGACTTGTCGAGTTGATGTCTTTAGCATCAGTACCAATGCGCACTTCAAATCCTCGCGGGCGCCGACGAGAGTATTTTCCTCCAGAAGGTGCGTATCCGGACCACTTGGTGCCTGTTTCAAACTAGGCCATAGATCAATGTCAAAATCAGCTCCTCTCGCCACACTGCTAAAAAACCGTGGTGCACTTCTGCAAATTCTGGTCGCCACAGTTTTCCTCGCAGTGGGCGTAAATTTGCTTTCTTCGGCGATCGAAGGATCGCTATCAGGAAGTTCTGCGCTATGGAAGTTATCACTTCTGCTTTTGACAATAAGCTTGATCGTGATAGTGAAGCAGACAATTCCATCGCGTCACGTTTATCGAGAAATGAAGGGCTTTTTAATCATCCACTCAAAAACCAAGGAACTCATAAAAGTACCCCGATATCATTACAGCGAAGTCCTGAGATCTTTTTTTGTAGCCCTTTTTGCTGAAAACACTGCTCCTAAGCGCTTGTGGGAATCAGATTCTGTTGAAAATGCGTTTAAAGAAATACATGCAGGCGGAAAGCGAATCAGAGAAACCGAAGCAGGCAAACTAATTGTTGAAGCAACAGAGTATTATATACTAGAGGAGCTTTCGACTCATTTGACAGACTACTTCGGTCAATCCGAACTTGAGTCAAAGCGGCTACAGGAACTGTCTAGGGAGGATATTCCCGATATTGTCTTTAACAATAGATTTTTAGATACATTTTCACGACCTATGCGAGAGCGGGCTGCTTTTGTCGGCGAGCCGAACACCCCCCTCAATTTTCAGCCAATTATGTTTTCCGGACCTGGCGGGATTCGCTACTCGAGATTTGACCTAACATTGCCGCTAGGTGCGAATGTGCAGCGGCTCGCACCAGGCTCGATTTCGATTGAAACTCCAAAATTCAAGCTAAAAATCGTCATTGACTTTAAAGGTTTCTCAGCCAGCATTCCATTTGATTTTTCAAGTTTGTATCTTGATGGGCTCAAGCGCTCGGACAATAGACCGTATGAGATAAAGCTCTCAACGAGCGTCGAATTCAAATACTGGTCACTTCTATCTCGATCTGGCTGGGAATACCACGCGTGGCTTGATTCGTTTTTGGCAAAGCTTGAGAGTAAATTCGCTGGTGATGAGTTCTTCAAAAAAATAAATTGGGAAACTGCATCTACAGTCGCACGCTTGGTGCACCAAAGGATGCATCCAGTCGATATTACTTCTAGCGAAAGCCTACGTACCTCCAACACAGAAGACTAATTAGAGCGAGAGTCGAAAGTGGCGCTTAGAGGGTAGACGGTCTGCTTAGGGGTGATTTGAGCTGTTGTCGCACCGGCTGCTCATTGGGTGTCTGCACACTACCTAATAAATCACCTCAACAAGCGCTGCGAGTCGAAAGCGGCCCCTACTGACAGATGGATCGACCAAGGGCCGTGACAGGCGTAGGGGTGATCATGGCCGCCTCATATCGATCAACGTATTCAATGCACTGAGCACGTCCGCTGCAACCGACTCTTTAAGGCGAAGCACAAGTGATGGTCAACTCTGCGCATATCCCAAGCAACTACTCCACCCGGGCGCCTAGGATAACGGGGGCCGGATAATCCGCTCCAACCAACTCCATCCTAAATATCGATCGCCACGCCCCCTCAGATGGGTGTAACGCCGCAGCGAATTCCAGTCCGATCTCCTGCTCGGGGTTCTTCATGTCCCGCACTTTCACCGCCTGGCGATGCTCATCCAGATCCTCCCATATGATGCGAGCGATCTCGTCCATACGTCGCGTAGAAAAGATGGCAAACGCCACGATTTTCAGCATGTGAATGACTCCCGGACGCAGTGCAAGCATCTCAAAGAAGTGCTCGAGCACCTTGTCGAGATCTTCGAGCGTTGGCCTGCGATCCCACCCCCGGCTTTTCATGTTGTAGCCGAGGCGCTTCAGGACAAGGCGCGCGTCAGCCATAGCTTGGGGGATGATCTCGTACCCCGACGTTGCCCTGGCCAACGACAATACTGACCCCAGGTGAGCCAGATCATTGCCGGCTTTCTACGGCTTGATGCCACCGCCTTAAGAGCTCATATGCCATAGGGCATAGTCCACCAGCACCAGCAAATTCCGCGTCTGTCTCTGCCAACTCAGTCTCTCGTCGCCTCCCTCAGCCTTGAGCAGCCTGCTCACGGGCGAACGTCCGGTCTTCTTGGTAGACTAGGACACCCTTTTTCTTGAGGCCGGATCTAAACGGTATAGCTAACCGTTCCATCGGCCTTTTTCCTTGCTCTAATCGTTGCCATGATTTCCGGTGGTACAAGCGTGGCTGGCATTGGTACATCGCACCACCGCCACACCAAAAACCCCCGAAAAATGGTACAAAATGCGTAGACCAGAATGCCCCTAGAATCAGCATCAAAGCCACAAACCACGCGCCCTGAGCCCTCTCGCCGCTTCAGCGTTGCACCCATGATGGACTGGACAGACCGCCACTGCCGCTTCTTCCTGCGCCTGCTCTCCAGCCAAACCCTGCTCTACACCGAAATGGTCACCACCGGCGCCCTGCTCCACAACGACGCCCACCGTTTCCTGCGCCACGATGTCTCCGAGCACCCGCTGGCCCTGCAACTGGGCGGTAGTGTGCCCGCCGACCTGGCTGCCTGCGCGCGCCTGGCCGAGGAGGCCGGCTACGACGAGGTCAACCTCAACGTCGGCTGCCCGAGCGACCGGGTGCAAAACAACATGATCGGCGCTTGCCTGATGGCGCACCCGGCGCTGGTGGCCGATTGCGTGAAGGCCATGCGTGATGCGGTGTCGACGCCGGTGACGGTCAAGCACCGCATTGGCATCAATGGCCGCGACAGCTACGCCGAACTGTGCGACTTCGTCGGCCAGGTGCGCGAGGCCGGCTGCCGGAGTTTTACCGTGCATGCGCGTATCGCGATTCTGGAGGGGCTGTCGCCGAAGGAGAACCGCGAAATCCCGCCGCTGCGCTATGACGTGGCAGCGCAGTTGAAGGCCGACTTCCCGGACCTGGAGATCGTGCTCAACGGCGGGATCAAGACCCTGGCCGAATGCCAGGCGCACCTTGAAACCTTCGACGGCGTGATGCTGGGGCGTGAGGCGTATCACAACCCTTACCTGCTGGCCGAGGTGGACCAGCACCTGTTTGGCAGCGCGGCGCCGGTGGTCAGCCGTACCGAGGCGCTGGCACAGCTGCGGCCTTACATCGTGGCGCATATGGCAAGTGGTGGCGCGATGCATCACGTTACCCGGCACATTCTGGGGTTGGCCCAGGGGTTCAAGGGCGCACGGCGCTTCCGCCAATTGCTGTCGGCGGATATTCACAAGGCCGCTGAGCCGTTGGCGGTGTTTGATCAGGCAGTGGAGTTGTTGCAGGGGCGGTGACAACGCAGGATTGGGAACCTCCGGCCGGCTTGCGACTCGAATCTTCACCTTTCGCACCGCCCTTCGCGGGCAAGCCTGCTGCAACCGCTTGCCTGCATGGTTTCGACGGCCCTTGAGCGGCCGTCGGGGCTCGGGTAATGTCGAGTCATTGCACAGGACAGAGCACGCCCATGACCTCCAAGCTGGAACAACTCAAGCAGTTCACCACCGTGGTCGCCGACACCGGGGACCTGGATGCCATCACCCGCCTGAAGCCGGTCGATGCCACCACCAACCCGTCGCTACTGCTCAAGGCCGCCGCCATCCCGGGCTACGCCGATCTGCTCACGCAGGTGAAGGCCGATGCCAAGGGCAATGTCGACCTGGCTTGCGACAAGTTCGCAGTGGCCGTGGGCTCGGGCATTCTCAAGGTCATCCCGGGGCGTATCTCCACTGAAGTGGATGCGCGCCTGTCGTTCGATGAGCCGGCCCTGCTGGCCAAGGCGCGCAAGCTGATCGAGCTGTACGAAGCGGCCGGCGTTGGCCGTGAGCGTGTGCTGATCAAGCTGGCCTCCACCTGGGAAGGCATTCGCGCCGCCGAAAAGCTGGAGAAGGAAGGCATCCAGACCAACCTCACCCTGCTGTTCTCCTTCGCCCAGGCACAAGCCTGCGCCGATGCCGGGGTGTTCCTGATTTCACCGTTCGTGGGCCGCATCTACGACTGGTACAAGAAGAGCACCGGCAAGGAATACGTCGGCGCCGAGGACCCGGGCGTGCAGTCGGTCACGCGGATCTACAACTACTACAAGGCCAATGGCTACAACACCGTGGTCATGGGCGCCAGCTTCCGCAACATCGGCCAGATCGAACAGCTGGCTGGCTGCGACCGCCTGACCATCAGCCCGGAGCTGTTGCAGCAGCTGAGCGATGACCAGGGCGAGCTGCCGCAGGTGCTGAAACCGGGCAATGGCGGTGAGGCGAAGCAGCAGCTGAATGAAAGCCAGTTCCGCTGGGCGATGAACGAAGATGCCATGGGCACCGAGAAGCTGGCCGAGGGTATCCGCCAATTTGCGCGGGACCAGGAAAAACTGGAGAAGTTGATGGCTGAGAAGGCCTGATACAGTTCGGGTTTGCCTGACGGGCGGGAAGTGTTCAGCATTTTCCGCCCGTTTTGTTTCCCCTGGCATTAGATGTGTATTGAATTCCAGGGCCTCTTCGCGGCGGTTCGGCGCGAAGAGGCCCGATAAGCCACCTGAGCTGTCGATGACCTCCTCTACCCCCTTGCCCCTCGTACTCACCGGCCCGGTACTGCGCCGCCTGGAGCCCCAGCGCCTAGCCATCTGGCTGGTCGCCACCCAACCGCTGCAACCCGATTTCATCTGCCCCGCAGGCGAGGCCCAGGTCGATTGCCAGGTTATCCCGGTCGGCCAGCACGCCTTCATCCACCTGCTGGACATCCACTTCAACCACCCTCTGCCCTGCAACCAGCTGCTTGACTACGACCTGCTCATCAACGGCCAGGGCATCGCGGGCTGGGCACCGCACCTGCTCTACCCCGGCACCCAGCGCCCAAGCCTGGTGCTGCGCGATCGCCTCAATCACTTGCTGCACGGTTCCTGCCGCAAGCCGCACCACCCTGCTGCCGATGGCCTGCTGTGCGCCGACCGCCTGCTGCAAACCTGCAAGCAACCTGAAGACCGCCCGGCCGTGCTGCTGATGACCGGCGACCAGGTGTACGCCGACGATGTCGCCGGCCCCATGCTGCGCGCCATCCATAGCCTGATCGCGCGCCTGGGCCTGTTCGACGAGCAACTGGAGGGTGCGGTGGTGCCTGATAGCCAGGCGCTGTACCAGCACCCGGCCAGCTACTACCACCGCGCCGACCTGCTGCCGGCGCAGGAACACAACGACACCCTGCGCAAGCGTTTTTTCGGCGGCAAGCGCAAGCCGATTTTCTCGTCCAGCAACGCCGACAACCACCTGGTGACCTTCGCCGAGGTCATGGCCATGTACCTGCTGGTGTGGTCACCGGTGCCTTGGCAACTGGTGAACCTGGACATGCCCACCGGCCTTACCGACCAGCGCCAGGCCCGTTACCGGCAAGAGCTGCCACTGATCCAGGCGTTTGCCGACAACCTCGGCCAGGTCGCGCGGGTGATGGCCCACCTGCCCTGCCTGATGATTTTCGACGACCACGACATCACCGACGACTGGAACCTCTCTGCACAGTGGGAAGAAACCGCCTACGGCCATCCGTTCTCGCGGCGCATCATCGGCAACGCCCTGCTCGGCTACCTGCTGTGCCAGGCCTGGGGTAACAACCCGGACGGCTGCAAGCCACTGACCGAGCAATGCCAGGCGCTGACCGGCCAACGCCAGGATGAGCTGATCGGCGCGCTGTTGCGCTTCCAGGGCTGGCAATTCAGCCTGCCCACAAACCCGCCCCTGCTGGTGCTGGACACCCGCACCCGCCGCTGGCGCAGTGAAAGCAGTTTGGCCAAACCGTCCGGCCTGCTCGATTGGGAGGCGCTGAGCGAGCTGCAGCAAGCACTGCTCGACCACCCGTCAGCGGTCATCGTGTCACCAGCGCCGATTTTTGGCGTGAAGCTGATCGAGACGGTGCAAAAGGTATTCAGCTGGCTGGGCTATCCACTCTTGGTCGATGCCGAAAACTGGATGGCCCACCGGGGGGCGGCGCAGGTCATCCTCAACATCTTCCGCCACTCCCGTACACCGGGGCACTACGTGGTGCTGTCCGGGGATGTGCACTACTCGTTCGTCTATGAAGTGCTGATCCGCCACCGCCAGCGCAGCCCTCACTTGTGGCAGGTGACCAGCAGCGGGATTAAGAACGAGTTCCCCCGGCGTTTGCTGGATGTGCTCGACCGGCTCAACCGCTGGCTATATTCGCCACGCTCGCCGTTGAACTGGTTCACCAGGCGCCGGCAGATGGAAGTGGTACCGCGCACGCCCAGCCACAGCAAGGCTGGAGAGCGGCTGTGGAATGGCGCGGGGTTGGGGCAGGTGTTCTTCGACGAACAGGGGCGGCCAGTGCGGGTATTTCAGCTGGATGCCGACGGCGCTGAAGCGACCGAGTTTGTTGCCGGGCGCTAGCCTGGCAACAGGTCAGCTTCGCTCCAGCGCACTGACCAGATCATGGAACGCTTCGCGGTTGGAGTCGTTCAGGCCCATGAGGATCTTGTGCGCCTCTAGCACCTTGGAGCGCACCACATCTTCGTTCTGGTCCTGCGATGGCAGGTCGGTCAGGCATTCCGGGCACGGAATGGGGCGATCGACAATGTTGAACACCTGATCGAAGCCCATCGACTGCAGCAACCGGGAAATGTCCGGGTGGGTGGTAACCACGGTCGGCAGCAGGCCCACCTTCTGCCGCGACAGGATCGACAGCTTGGCCAACAGGCCCAGGGTGGTGCTATCGATGCTTTCGGTTTCAGTCAGGTCGATGACAATCGCCGAGAAGTTCAACGCCGTGAAAATCTTCTCGATCGTCGCATCCAGCGCCGAACACAGGGTCAGGCGCACTTCACCGACAAATTTCAGTACGAAGGTACCACTCTGCTCGGCGAACTGGATTCTACCGGTACTCATTGAAGGTTCCTGCTCAACACCAATAGGGCGATATCATCCGGCATCTCCCCAAGCGTAGCCAATCCAAATCGTTGACGCAGCCCATCCAGGCTGCCACCTGCTGCCTTGACGATCTCCGGCAAGGCGGTTTCTTTATCTTTGAGCGTGTCACCCGGCAAAAGGTCCAGAATGCCATCGGACATCAGGCTGAGGCTGAACTGCGGTGGCAGCTCGACTACCAGGTCCTGGTAGGTGGCCTCTTCGAACAGCCCCACCGGCAGGCCACGGCCTTCCAGGTAGCGGGCATGATCGGGGGTGTACAGCACCGGCAGCGGCAAATGGCCGCCAACGGCGTAGGTCAGCAGACCGGACTCTTCGTCGATCACACCGCCGACCATGGTGACGTGCTTGCCCAGCTTGCTGTTGATCAGGCCGCGGTTGATATGGCTCAGCACTTCCGACGGCTTGAACTCGCGCATCTTGCTGCGCTTGAGCTCGAACATGAGCCGCGTGGTCATGAATTTCAACAGCACGGTGACAAAGGCCGACGACGCGCCATGCCCGGAAACATCGGCGAGGTAGAAGGCAATGCGCCGCTCGTCCACGCGGAAGTAATCGACAAAATCACCCGACAGGTACAGCGACGGAATGATCTGGTGCGCGAAAGCGAACTCGCCGGCTGCCCAGGGGCTTTCCGGCAGCATGTTCATCTGCACCTGGCGACCGGCGGTCTGGTCCTCCTGCAGCAGGTGCAGGCTGGCTTCAAGTTCGCGGTTGGCGGCTTCGAGCTTGTCGCGGTAGCGCTGATTTTCCAGCACCAGGCGCGAACGGTCGAGGGCGCGGCGCACCGAATGCTCGAGTACGGCCAGGTCTTCCAGCGGCTTGATCAGGTAGTCGGCGGCGCCCAGGCGCAACGCTTCCACCGCATCACTCATGACGCCGGCACCCGACACCACGATCACCGGCAACTGCGGCGCGCGCTCGCTGACCTGGCGGATCAGTTCGAGGCCGCCCATCTGCGGCATGCGCAGATCGCAGATCACGAGGTCGGGCTGGTGTTCTTCGAAGACCTGAAGCCCCTGCTGGCCATTACCGGCCTGGAGGACGCTGAAGCCACTGTCTTCAAGATAGGCGGCGAGGCTCGCACGGACCACGTCGTCGTCATCGATGATCAGCAGCGTTGCACTGGTTTTCTGCATGTGGGCGAACGGCGCCGATTTAGGTTGGTGCAGCGGTGTCGGCAAGGCAGACGGCCAGCTACGGGAATTCTTTATGGTCACACTCTACTTGAGTTGTAGGACAAGAACACCTGCCCGGCAACTCTCCGGCAACTGTGAGCGCTACCTTGTAAGGCGCAGACGGTACTCCCATCCGGCAGGGGTTTCAAGCATGCAAGGGTCGACCTCGCCGCTCTTTACAGGGCAAATCACCGGGAGTTATAAGAAAGTCGACCAGCGCAACCCGATGGGAAGGATGCAGCATGCCCCACACGCCCTCCAGCCACAGCGAGAAACGCGACTTTATCCGGATGCGCATCGACACCGAGGTGAGCCTGTTGCATGAAGGCCAGGTGATTGCGGCGGTGTGCCTGGACCTCTCCAGCGGCGGCATGCAGGTGCAGGCACCGCAGCGCTTTCTGGTGGGGGATCATATCGAGGTGCGGATCGACTCGGACCACCCGGCGCTGAAAGGGCTGCATGCCAGTACCGAAGTGGTATGGATTGCCGATCAGCCGGGCGGGCAGCAGAAGTTCGGGCTGCGGATTCTGGCGATGCACTGAACCTGGGGCCGCGTTGCAGCCCCAGGCCTACGGATCAGAAGTCGTCTTCGACTTCGCCGTCCTTCACCTTGAACTCGCGGTTCTGCAGGTAGGCGTTGCGAATGAAGATGTACTTGTCACCCTGAATCAGCTTCTCGGCCGACAGCAGGTCGGCACGGGTGTCGATCACGTCCAGGGCGAAGATCGAGTTACGCGTCGGCACATGGTCTATGTAGCGGTAGGGTTTGGTGTAGGTGTCCGGGTACTTGGCTACGCCGTCACGTACGGTGCTCGGCCCCAGCAGCGGGATGACAACGTACGGGCCGCTCGGCACGCCCCAATAACCCAAGGTCTGGCCAAAGTCCTCGTCATTACGTTGCAGGCCCATCTTGGTGCCCACATCGAAGAAGCCGCCCAGGCCGAACGTGGTGTTGACGATCAGCCGCGCAGTGTCCACGCCCGCTGCATGGGGCTTGAGCTGCAGCAGGTCGTTGGCCAAGTTGGTCACGTCGCCCAGGTTACGGAAGATGTTGTGGATGCCATCTTCAAGGAACTGCGGGGTGACCGCCTGGTAGCCCTTGGCCAATGGCTTCAGGGCATAGGTGTCGAGGGTATCGTTGAAACGGAAGATCGGGCGGTTGACCGCTTCCCAGGGATCTTCCTCGGTGGCGGCCTGGGTGGCTGCCACGGGCGCCAGCAGCAAGCTGGCGCAGACACAGGCCTGGGTGACTCGTTCGATCACACTGGCACCGATCCTACGCATAGATGTCTCTCCATCGAATTTCTCGGCCGCACGCGCAACGGGGCGCGCTGCTGGTAAGGCGGCAGTATAGAGGCTTGCGGCCTGATAAACAGCTTTACACATTTTTGCTCAATATTTTGTGAACAACTGTTGCGCGGGCGAGCCTGTCACAGGCCGGTAACAATCAGCGAATAGCCTGCGGACTATTTGGGGGACGTTGCCATGGACGCTGCACCCGCCTTCACTGCTGTGCTGTTCGGCTTGCGCGGCTGCCTGGTGCAGGCTGCCAATGGCGGCGCCCCCTCACCCGCCCCCGGCGCACTGGCCACCCTTGCCAGCCTGCGTCATCGCCAGGTGCCGTGCATCTGGCTGGATGACCTCACCGCCGCCCACAGCAAACGCCTGGCCCATGTGCTGCCCGACTGGCTGCCAGGGCACCTGGTCAACGGCGTCCGCTGGCCAGCGCCCAACGCCTGCTGGCAGGCCTTGATGAGCCTGGACAGCGAACGCCTGGACGGCTGCGTGCTGGTCAGCGGCGACCCGCGCCTGCTGCAGTCGGGCCTTAATGCGGGCTTGTGGACGGTAGGACTGGCCGCCTGCAGCCCGCTCTGCGACCGCAGCTCGCAGCACTGGCAAGCCATGAGCACACAGGAACAGGACCTGGCCCGCGGCAAGGCGACCCTGGAGCTGTTCAGCCTGGGCGTGCATTCGGTGATCGACCACCTCGAAGCGCTGGATACCTGCCTGCAGGACATCGCGCAGCGCCGGCGCAAAGGTGAAAAACCCTGATACAGCACCTTTGACACGGATCATGCAAAGCGGCGGCAGCTGGATTACGCTGAAGACAGGCCAGAACCTTTGCCGCTTCGCTGAGGTCCATGGTTTGCCAAGCCATTGATGGAGAACTACCAATGCCTGCCCGCGAATTGCAAGAGCGCCTGAACAGCTTGCGCGAGCAACTGGACCGCAACGTACCGCTTTCGGAAGACGAGCTGGCCGCGTTGCACGAAGAAGCGCGCCAGATCGAGGCGCAACTGAAACTTGAGGAAGCCACGCCGGACAACAATCTGGTGGATGGCGTGAACCTGGCGATCGAACGCTTCGAGGCCGACCACCCCGACCTCACCGCCACCCTGCGCAGCATTGCCAACTCGCTGCACAGCATGGGGATCTGAAATAGCCGGGGGCCGCTTGGCGGCCCCCATACCTTACTGCCGAACCAGCCGCGTGTTCTGCGGGCTGATCGCCCCGGTGCTGCGGTAAGGGTTGATGTCCAGCCCACCCCGGCGCACATAGCGCGCATACACCGTCAGGTGCTCCGGCTGCAGCAGGTTCTTCAAGTCCAGGTAAATGCGTTCCACGCACTGCTCGTGGAAGTCGGCATGCTGGCGGAAGCTGATCAGGTAGGTCAGCAGGCTGGCGTGGTCCAGCGCCCTGCCCTTGTACTCGACCACCACGCTGCCCCAGTCCGGCTGGCCGGTAACCGGGCAGTTGGACTTCAGCAGGTGGCTGTGCAAGATTTCTTCCACCACCCGCTCCGGGTCGCAGCGTAGCAGTTCTGGTTGCGGCTGCTCGTAGTTGCTGATGGCCACATCCAGCGCATCGATGCACAGCCCCGGCAAAGCCACCACACCCTGGGCCTCGACCTCGGCCAAGGTCCGCACCTTCACGCCCACCGGCTTGCCAGCGGCAGCGGACAGGTCTTTCTCCAGGCACGCCTGCAACTCGCCCAGCGAGGCGAACACCGTCTGGTTCAGCGAGTTGAGGTACAGCTTGAACGACTTGGATTCGATGATGTTCGGCGAATCAGCCGGAATGGCGAACTCGCCGATCGCCACCACAGGCTTGCCCGACGGCAGCAGCCAGCTCAGCTCAAAACAGTTCCAGTAATCCACGCCCTGCCAGGGCAGGGTCTGCGCGGTGACGCCCAGCTCGGCCCACTTGGCAGTACGCGGGATCGGGAACAGCTGCTCCGGGGAGTAGGTGGCAATGTATTCGCTGGATTTGCCCAGCGGGGAGTGTTCGGCAGCGGGATGCATGGAAACTGACCTAGAGGTTCGAAATTGCCCCTAGTTTACCGGTTTTGCACCCCGCCTTGCAGGGCAAGTCACTCGATGGTCAAGGCCCCGACCATACCGGCCTGGTAATGCCCTGGTACGTTGCAGGCAAACTCGATGGGCGCCGACTGGCGGAAGGTCCAGGTCAGCTCGGCGCGCTGGCCGGGCATTACCAGCACGGTATTGCCCCCACCGTGACCATGGCCGCCACCGTGATCCATCATCTGGCCGTGGTCCATGCCTTCATGGTTCATGGCCTGGGTGAACATCTTGCCTTGCATGGCGACCATCTCTTTCTGGTGCTCGGCATGCATGGCCTTGTCACCCAGGTTGAACTCGTGCGGCAGCTTGCCCTCGTTGACCAGCACGAAGCGCACCGTCTCACCGGCTTTTACCTGCAGGCTCTTGGGCTCGAAGGCAATGTCTTTGAGCACCACCTCCACCGTGCGGGTGGCTTTGGCCGCCGGGGCCGGCTCGCCGAAGGCGAAGGTTTGCGCCTCGCCAGAAAAGGCCGGCAGGCTGACCAAGGCAAGGGTGGCGGCAATGAACAGGTGTTTCATGATGACTCCGGGCATGCGCAACAGTATGAGGCCACCTTAGTCAGGGACGGCTGGCAGCAACCTGACAGGGAGATTACAACTTTGTCAGCTTGAGTGACGGCCGGGATAGTCACGTATCATTTCAAGCATCACCCGGCCCTTGCTGGAGGCAAGCTACCCAATGAAATTGCTGATCGTCGAAGACCAGGCCCGCACCGGCCAGTACCTGAGCCAGGGCCTGAGCGAAGCCGGCTTCGCCACCGAACTGGCCACCGATGGCGAAACCGGCCAGTTTCTGGCGCTGACCGGTGACCATGACCTGCTGATCCTCGACGTGATGCTGCCCGGCCGGGATGGCTGGCAAATCCTGCAAGCGGTGCGCCAGGCCGGCCTCGACACGCCGGTACTGTTCCTCACCGCACGCGACGCCGTCGAAGACCGGGTGCACGGCCTGGAGCTGGGCGCCGACGATTACCTGGTCAAGCCCTTTGCCTTTTCCGAGCTGCTGGCCCGGGTGCGCACCCTGCTGCGCCGTGGCACCAACCCCGGCCAGGACACCACCCTGAGCCTGGCCGACCTGCGCCTGGACCTGATCCGCCGCCGCGCCGAGCGCGCCGGCCAGCGCATCGACCTGACCGCCAAGGAATTCGCCCTGCTCGAACTGTTGATGCGCCGCCAGGGCGAGGTGCTGCCAAAATCGCTGATTGCCTCGCAGGTATGGGACATGAACTTCGACAGCGACACCAACGTGATCGAGGTGGCGATCCGTCGCTTGCGCCTGAAGATTGACGACCCGCACCCCAACAAACTCATCCACACCGTACGCGGCATGGGGTATGTACTCGAAGAGCGTGCAGATTGATGCGCAGGCTTTCCCTCGGCAGCCGTTTGGCCCTGTTGTTCGCCGCCTGCACAGCAGCCGTCTCGCTTGGCGCCGGCCTGTTGTTCAGCAAGGCCAGCGAGCAGCATTTCGTCGAGTTGGACCAACAATTGCTGGACTCGCGCCTGTCGCTGTTCCGCACACAACTGGCCGGCATCAGCACGCCGGAAGATTTACAGGCCCGCCTGCCCGCCCTGCACGATGAGCTGAGCCACCAGGCCGACCTGGCCTTGCGCATCAGCGGCAACGACGGCACCACCTGGTTCGAAAGCCGCACAGGGCTGCCGCAGGCACCACGGCCCGCCGGGCTGGCTACCCTGCACGCGCAAGGCACCGACTACCGCAGCCTGGCCGTGCACCTGGCACAAGGCACAACACCGTCGCCGCAACTCACCCTTTACCTGGACATCACCCACCACCAGCACTTCCTGCAAGGCATGCAACGGTTGATCTGGCTAACCGTCGGCCTGTCGGCACTGGCCACCGCGCTGCTCGGCGCCTGGGCCGCACGCAGTGGGCTACGCCCTTTGCGGCAGATGGGCCAGGTGGCCGCTGGCGTGTCGGCACGCTCGCTCACCACACGCCTGCCGGTGGCGCAGATGCCCGAGGAGCTGGCCGAACTGGCCACCAGCATGAACGCCATGCTGCAGCGCCTGGATGATGCCTTCCAGCGGCTTTCAGCATTCTCTGCCGACATCGCCCACGAGCTACGTACACCGCTATCCAACCTGTTGACCCACACCCAGGTCACCCTCACCCGCCCACGCAGCCTGGAGGAGTACCGCGAAGCACTGCATGGCAACCTGGAAGAGCTGCTGTGGATGGCGCAGATGATCAACGACATGCTGTTCCTCGCCAAGGCCGATCACGGCCTGCTGGTGCCGGGGCAGGCGCCGCTGGCGTTGCATGAAGAAGTGGATGCTCTGCTGGAGTACTACGCGCCACTGGCCGAGGACAGCGGTGTGCAGATGCTGCGCGAGGGTGAGGCCGTGCTGCAGGGCGACCGGCATATGCTGCGGCGAGCGTTGTCCAACTTGCTGGATAACGCCATGCGCTTTACGCCGGCGGGCGGGCAGATAAGGGTGACGCTGGAGCCGGGGCCTACAATCTGCGTGGCCAATACCGGGCAGGCTATCGACCCTGCAGCGTTACCACGGTTGTTCGACCGCTTCTACCGGGTCCACCCGGCGCGACGGGAAGGCAGCAGCGAGCATGCGGGGTTGGGTTTGGCGATTACCCGGTCGATCGTGCAGGCCCATGGCGGGTGCATCCGGGCGGAATGCGAGGATGGGTGGACGCGGTTTTTGATCGAGTTCACTCAGGATCGGTGAAATTGGGGGCTGCTTCGCAGCCCATCGCGACACAAGGCCGCTCCCAGACTCTCAGGTAAACATCAAACCGCCAGGCCAATCGCCGGCTGCACCTGCGATGCCCGATATGCCGGGTAAATGGTCGCCAAAAAGCTCATCACCAACCCCGCCGTGCAGATGATCGCCACATCCCCCCACTGCAACTGCGACGGCAAGCTGCTGACAAAGTACACATCCGACGTAAAGATGTGCTGCCCGCTCACCCGCTCGAGCCATCCAACGATCTGGCTGACATTGAACGCCGCAATCACCCCCAGCACGCCACCAATCAACGTGCCGACAATGCCGATCAGGCTGCCCTGAACCATGAACGTGCCCATGATCTGCGCGGGCGTGGCGCCCAGGGTACGCAGGATGGCAATGTCCGGCCCCTTGTCGTTCACCACCATCACCAGGGTGGCGATGATGTTGAATGCGGCCACCGCGATGATCATCATCAGCAACAGGCCGATCATGGTCTTTTCCATCTTCATGGCGCTGAACAGGCTGCCCTGGGTGTGCGACCAGTCATCGGCGCGGTAGGCATCGCCCAGCCCGGCAGCGATGGCCTTGGACACCTGCGGCGCGGCGTACAGGTCATGCAGTTTCAACCGCACGCCCTGCACCTGGCCCGGCGCCCAGCGCTGCATCTCACCGGCATCCGCCACGTGGATATAAGCCTGCGAACCATCCAGCTCGGCGCCGACCTTGAAAATACCGACCACGGTCAGGCGCTGCATACGCGGGGTAATGCCGCCCGGCTCCTTGCTGATTTCCGGCACGATCAGGGTCAGCTTGTCGCCGGTGTTCAGGCGGAAGCGACGCGCCGTCAGTTCGCCGATGACCACACCGAACTCACCCGGCCGCAGGTCCTGCAAGCGGCCCTGCACGATGTGCTGGCCAACGATAGAGACCTTGCCCTCTTCGGCCGGGTCGATACCGCCCACCTGGATCGGCTGCATCGCCCCCTTGTACGACAGCATGCCTTCCATTTCGGTAATCGGCGCTGCCGCCATCACCGCCGGGTTCTGCAGGGCCGTGTCGGCCACCTTGTGCCAGTCGTCCATCGGCTGCACGCCCAGGATGGCGGCATGCGGCACCAGGCCAAGAATGCGCGCGCTCATTTCACGCTGGAAGCCGTTCATCACCGACAACACCACGATCATCGCCAGCACACCCAGCGACAGGCCGATCATCGAGGTCATCGAAATGAACGAGATGAAGTGGTTGCGACGCTTGGCTCGGGTGTAGCGCGCGCCGATGAAAATGGGCAAGGGTCTGAACATGTACGGAATCACCCAGTGAAAACAGGAAAACGGGGCGGCACCTGCCACCCCGGGCAGTCGATCAGATGGCCACCAGGTGGCCGTCGTCGAGCTTCAATACACGGTCCATCTGCCGCGCCAGGTTGAGGTCGTGGGTCACCACCAAGAACGCCGTGCGCGAAGCGCTGGACAGCTCCTGCATCAGCTCCTGAATGCCCTGGGCGGTATGGTGGTCGAGGTTGCCGGTCGGCTCGTCGAGCATCACCAGGCCAGGGCGGTTGACCAAGGCCCGGGCAATCGCCACACGCTGGCGCTCACCGCCGGACAGCTCGGCCGGCTTGTGGTTCAGGCGATGGCCCAGGCCCACGCGCTTGAGCAGCGCCTCGGCGCGCTCACGGGCCTCGGGGATGGGCGTGCGGCCGATCAGCAGCGGCATGCACACGTTCTCGATGGCGGTAAACTCTGGCAACAGGTGGTGGAACTGGTAGACAAAGCCCAGCTCACGGTTGCGCAGCAGGCCACGGGCGCGCTCGCCCAGCGCCGACAGCTCTTCGCCGGCCAGCCAGACGCTGCCCTGGGTCGGACGGTCGAGGCCGCCCAGCAGGTTGAGCAAGGTACTCTTGCCAGAGCCCGAGCTACCGACGATGGCAATGCGCTCACCGGCATGCAGCTCCAGGTTGAGCCCGGACAGCACCTGCACCGACTCCGGGCCCTCGTCGTAGGACTTGCCCAGGTTGCGGCAACTCAGAACGGCTTTATCACTCATGCGCGACTCACTCATAACGTAGCGCCTCTGCAGGCTGGGTGCGGGCCGCACGCCAGGCCGGGTACAGGGTGGCGAAGAAACTCAGGACCAGCGCCGCACCGCAGACCATGTACACGTCCTGGGCCTGGATCTGCGAGGGCAGGTAATCGATGAAGTACACGTCGGCGTTGAGGAACTTGTGCCCGATCAGTTTCTCGATGCCAGCGATCGCCGCACTCACGTTCAGCGCGGCAACAATCCCGACCACGGCGCCGATCAGGGTACCGATCACCCCGATTACCGTGCCCTGGACCATGAAGATGAGCATGATCTGTCCGGGCGTGGCGCCCAGTGTGCGCAGGATGGCAATGTCACCACGCTTGTCGTTCACCACCATCACCAGCGTGGAAATGATGTTGAACGCCGCCACCGCCACGATCAGCAGCAACAGCAGGCCGATCATGGCCTTTTCCATGCGGATGGCCTGGTACAGGTTGCCGTGGGTACGGGTCCAGTCGCGGCTGTAGTACTCCTGGTCACCCAGCTGCTGGGCAATGCTCCAGGCCACCCGCGGCGCCTGGAACAGGTCGTCGAATTTCAGGCGCAGGCCCTGTACCTGGTCGGGCTTCCAGCGGTGCAAGCGGGACAGGTCGCTGATGTTGGTCAGGCCCAGATAGCCGTCGATCTCGCCCGCACCCACATGAAAGGTGCCCACCACGGTGAAGCGTTTCATGCGCGGGAACATGCCGGCCGGTGTCACGCTGACTTCCGGGGCGACGAAGGTGAGTTTGTCGCCAATGGCCACACCCAGCTTGGCCGCAGCCTTGTCGCCGATCATGATGCCCCACTCGCCCGGCGCCAGCTGGTCGAGGCGGCCTTGCAAAATGAAGTTGTCGATAATCGACACCTCGCGCTCGCGGGCCGGGTCGATGCCGTTGAGCAGCACCTTCTGCACCTTGCCGTCATGGGTCAGCAGGCCCTGCATCTGGGTGAAGGGCGCTACCGCCACCACCTGCGGATTCTGCTTTACTTGTTGGGCAAGGGCAGGCCAGTCGGTAATGGGCTGGCCGCTCTCCAGCGTGGCATGCGGGACCATGCCGAGCACGCGTGTGCGCATCTCGTGGTCGAAACCGTTCATCACCGACAGCACCACGATCATCACCACCACGCCCAGGGCGAGGCCGATCATCGAGGTCAGGGAAATGAACGAGACGAAGTGATTACGGCGTTTGGCACGGGTATAACGCGTACCGATGAATGCGAAAAGAGGTCTGAACATGTCGGGGCTTGTTCGGATGAAAGGGAACGTCCTTGTGGCGAGGCGCCTACGGCGGCTTTACACTCGGACCACCGCCGCTACCTTGGGTTCGCCATGACGACATTAGACGAAGAAGATCGCCGCGAATACTACCGCATCGAAGATCGGATCGCACTTCAAATAAGCCCCCTCAGCGCGGCCGAAGCCCTCGACCCAGATGTGTTGCAAGATGATTCCCCGCTGTTCAACCTGCTCAGCGAACTGCATCTGTCCGACTTCGAGTCGCAGCACCTGCTGCGCCAGCTGAGTGACAAGGACCGCACCCTCGCTGCCTTTCTGCGGGCGCAGAACAAGCGCCTCGACTTGCTTAGCGCGGTGGTTGCGCAAACCCTGCTTGGCGAAGTCGGCCAGCCGCTGCCGGTGATCATCTCCGAAGGCGGTATCGAATTCGTCCAGGCCACGCAGATTGAACCCGGCACCCGGGTAAAAGTGAAAATGGTGCTGATGCCGCGTGCCCATGGCCTGCTGCTGCGCGGCAAGGTCACCCATTGCGACCCGCGCCCGGAGGGCGGCTTCGAGGTCGGCACCGAGTTTACCGACATGACCGACGCCCAGCGTCAACTGCTGGCCCGCTACATCCTGCAGCGCCAGCAACAACAACGGCGCCAGCAGCTGGAACAGAACGACCCCGCCTCCTGAGCCCATTTCCCCCTGATTTGAAGGAACGAACGTGACCCTGATCTACGGCCATCGCGGCGCCAAGGGCGAAGCACCCGAGAACACCCTGACCAGCTTTCGCCAGTGCCTGTCCCACGGCGTCACCCGCTGCGAGCTGGACCTGCACCTGTCGGCCGACAACGAGCTGATGGTGATCCACGACCCTACCCTCAAGCGCACCACCGGCAAACGCGGCAAGGTGGTCGAGCACCCGGCCGCCGACCTGGTGAAAATCGACGCACGTAAAGGCGGCCCGGGCCATGTGCAGCCCTGCCCTATTCCAAAACTGGAAGAACTGTTCGAGAAGTGCCCGTTCGAGCACTGGCAGCTGGAAGTCAAGAGCGCTTCGCGCACCCGCGCCGCCACCACCGTACTGGCGATCCGCGAACTGGCCCAGCAATACGGCCTGCTGGACAAGGTCACCATCACCTCCAGCTCACGCGAAGTATTGGGCGCAGCCCAGGAACTGGTGCCGGACGTGAAACGCGGGCTGGTAGCCGAATACGCCTGGCTCGACCCGTTGAAGGTGGCGCAGAACTACGGCTGCGAGATGCTGGCCCTGAACTGGACACTGTGCACCCCCGAGCGCCTGCTCAAAGCACAGGGCCAGGGCTTGCACGTGTCGGTGTGGACGGTCAACGAACCGGCACTGATGCGCCGGCTCGCTGACTTTGGCGTGGACAGCCTGATTACAGACTTTCCCGGTTTGGCCAAGACCACCCTCGGGTAGGGTTGAAATCGGTCTCTCCGACCGGCTCAGGCCACCGGTCGGAGCCGCTCAAAAAAGCCGGTTCAGGCCGTCGTAAGCAGCTACCCGGTAGGCTTCGGCCATGGTCGGGTAGTTGAACGTGGTGTTGACGAAGTACTTCAGGTTGTTGTGCTCACCCGGCTGGTTCATGATCGCCTGGCCGATGTGGACAATTTCCGAAGCCTGGTAACCGAAGCAGTGCACACCGAGGATTTCCAGGGTTTCGCGGTGGAACAGGATCTTCAGCATGCCCTGCGGCTCGCCGGCGATCTGCGCACGCGCCATGCCCTTGAAGAAGGCCTTGCCCACTTCGTACGGCACCTTGGCCTGGGTCAGCTCCTGCTCGTTCTTGCCGATCGAGCTGATCTCCGGAATGGTGTAGATGCCGGTCGGCACGTCATTGACGAAGCGCCAGCTGCCATTGTCGACGATGCTGCCAGCCGCCGAACGGCCCTGGTCATGGGCGGCACTGGCCAGGCTTGGCCAGCCGATCACATCGCCTGCACCGTAGATGTTCGGCACGCTGGTGCGGTAGGCCTCGTCGACCTCGATCTGGCCACGGCTGTTAACCTTGATGCCGATGTTCTCCAGGCCCAGCTTGTCGGTGTTGCCGGTACGGCCGTTGCACCACAGCAAGGCGTCGGCCTTGATCTTCTTGCCCGACTTCAGGTGCAGGACCACGCCGTTGTCCAGGCCTTCGACGCGCTCATACTCTTCGTTGTGGCGCACGGTGATGTTGTTGTTGCTGAAGTGGTAGCTCAGCGCCTGGGAAATTTCCGAATCCAGGAAGCTCAGCAGCTGGCCACGGTTGTCCACCAGCTCTACCAGCACGCCCAGGCCACTGAAGATCGAGGCGTATTCGCAACCGATCACGCCGGCGCCGTACACGATCAGCTTGCGCGGGGTGTGGCTGAGGCTGAGGATGGTGTCGCTGTCGTACACACGTGGGTGGTGGAAGTCGATGTCGGCCGGGCGATACGGGCGCGAGCCAGTGGCGATGATGATGTGCTTGGCGTTGAGTTTTTCCACCACGCCGTTCGGGCACACCACTTCGACGGTTTGCTCGTCGGCAAAGCTGCCGGTGCCGAAGAACACGTCAACGCGGTTACGGGCGTAGTAGCCCGTTCGCGATGCCACCTGCTTGGCAATCACCTTCTCGGCGCTTTTCAGCACGTCCGGGAACGAGAACCAGCGCGGCTCACCGATGGCACGGAACATCGGGTTGGTGTTGAACTGCATGATCTGCCGCACCGAGTGACGCAGTGCCTTGGACGGGATGGTACCCAGGTGGGTGCAGTTGCCACCGACCTGACGACGGTCATCGACCATCGCTACCTTGCGCCCTGCTTTGGCGGCGTTCATTGCCGCGCCTTCACCGGCCGGGCCGGAACCCAGCACCACTACGTCGTAGTTGTAGACAGCCATGCGTACTCCTTCAGAACTGGCCCGCAAGCCACGGTCGCTCGCGGGGCGCGATCATGCCGCCGGGGCGTCATGAGAAAATTCGGGTGCAGTCTAATCAAGCGTGAACGCCGCGCACATTAACCCTTGGTCGCGTCGTAGGCCAATTTCGCCCGCACTACATATGGTTTACCCATTCCCTGGCGGCAATCATCCCTGCCTGCGCTTTCAATCGCCTTTCACCGCCCGTTCGAATGCGGGCGTAGCTCGGGAGACGAAGCCACCCTCGGCCCGAGTCACCAATACCGCAGCCAGGCCATACGCCAGGGCAAAATCCCAGCCACGCTCAGGGCCAAGGATCAGCAGCAGCGTCGAATAACCGTCGGCCTGCAGCGCCGACGCGTGCAGCACGGTGACGGCGGCCAGGTCATGTTGCACCGGGCGCCCCAGACGGGCATCGAAGGCGTGCGAATAGCGCCGGCCATTCTGCTCGAAATAGTGCCGATAGTCACCCGAGGTTGATACTGAAAGGCCATTGACCGGGATGATCTGCCGGGCGATCTGGCGGTCTTCACGGGGCAGTTCCAGGGCGATGCGCCAAGGGCTGCCATCGGGTTTGCGGCCGACCGCCTTGAGCTCGCCAGTGGCCTCTGCGACAAAGCGGGTTACCCCCATGGCTTGCAGGCGAGCCGCAATCAGGTCGACGGCATGGCCGGCGGCAATGCTGTTGAAGTCGAGCTGCACCGGGGCATCCTTGCACAGGGCCGGGCCTTTGATGTGCAAGTGCCGATAGCCCACGCGCTGACGAGCCTGGGCCAGGGCTTGCGGGTCCGGCACCTGCTCGTGGCGGGCCTGAGGGCCAAAGCCCCACAGGTCGAGCAGGGGCTCGACGGTGAGGTCGAAGGCGCCATCGCTCTGCTCGGCCAGGTGCTGGCCAAGGTTGACCAGTTCGAGCATGTCGGGCGGCAGGGCCAGGCACTGGTTGGCGGGCAACTGGTTGAACAGGCTGACGACGGAGTCTGCGCGGTAGGTCGAATAGTGCTGGTCGATGTCGCCCAGGATGGTTTCGACCGCTGCTTGCACCTGTTCCGGCGCCGGGCCGCCGGGCTCACGGACGTACTGGATGCTGTAACTGCTGCCCATGGTCGGGCCACCCAGGCGCTCCAGGGTGGGGCCTTGGTTGCAGGCGGTGAGCAGCATGAGGATGAACAGTATGGCTTTGCGCAAAAAATCGGTTCCTGGGTGCTTGGCTTGAATTTTGTGGCGTGGCACACATCGAGCGCCGCCCGCGCGGCGCATCGCGAGCTGCGCTCGCTCCTACGTTTGTTTCTGGCCAGTAACGCCTGCGGCAGGCGCGCGCGACCGCCTCGTTTGTACGACACGATATCGAGCCATGCACCAAGGCGTTCGCGCGCAAATTCCACAGGAATAATTGGCCCGAAACAAACGTAGGAGCGAGCGCAGCTCGCGATGCGCCGCGCGGGCGGCGCTCGATCTAACAGGCGCCACACAACTTTCTCCAGGCAAAAAAAACGGGAACCCGAAGGTTCCCGTTTTTTCATTGCCTTACAAGCGCATTAGCGTGGAAACGCTGGCGGGTTCACACCGGCCATCTCTTCCATCACGCGAACCACCTGGCAGCTGTAACCGAACTCGTTGTCGTACCAGACGTACAGAACAACGCGGTTGTCGTTGGCGATGGTGGCCTCAGCGTCAACCACACCGGCGTGGCGCGAGCCGACGAAGTCGGTCGAAACCACTTCCTGCGAGCTGACGTAGTCGATCTGCTTGTGCAGCTCTGAGTGCATGGCGGTCTGGCGCAGGTACTCGTTGATCTCGTCGCGGCTGGTGGCCTTTTCCAGGTTCAGGTTCAGGATGGCCATCGAAACGTTCGGCGTCGGTACGCGAATGGCGTTGCCGGTCAGCTTGCCCTTCAGCACTGGCAGTGCCTTGGCGGCAGCGGTGGCGGCGCCGGTTTCGGTGATGACCATGTTCAGCGGCGCGGCACGGCCACGACGGCTGCCCTTGTGGAAGTTGTCGATCAGGTTCTGGTCGTTGGTGAACGAGTGAACGGTTTCGACGTGGCCGTTGACGATGCCGTACTGGTCGTTGATGGCCTTGAGCACCGGCACGATGGCGTTGGTGGTGCAGGAAGCTGCCGAGATGATCTTGTCATCGGCGGCGATGTCACCGTGGTTGATGCCGTGCACGATGTTCTTCAGCGCGCCCTTGCCAGGTGCGGTGAGGATCACGCGGGCAGCGCCCGGGCAGGCCAGGTGCTGGCCCAGGCCGTCAGCGTCACGCCATACGCCGGTGTTGTCGACGATCAGCGCGTTGTCGATGCCGTACTGGGTGTAGTCGACTTCGCTCGGGCTCTTGGCGTAGATAACCTGGATCAGGTTGCCGTTGGCGGTGATGGTGTTGTTGGCTTCGTCGATGGTGATAGTGCCATCGAACGGGCCGTGAACCGAGTCACGACGCAACAGGCTGGCACGCTTGACCAGATCGTTTTCGGCGCCTTTGCGCACGACGATGGCACGCAGGCGCAGGCCGTCGCCACCACCGGTCTTCTCGATCAGGATGCGCGCCAGCAGGCGGCCGATGCGGCCAAAGCCGTAGAGGACAACGTCGGTGCCTTTACGGGCCGAAGCGTTCTGCTGGCCAACCACCTCAGCCAGCTCTTCACGGACGAACTGCTCGGCAGTGCGGCCATTGCCTTCCTGCTTGAACTTGTTGGCCAGCTTGCCCAGGTCGACCGAAGCGGCGCCCAGTTTCAGCTCGCTCATGGCCTTGAGCAGTGGGAATGTCTCGTGGACGGACAGTTCGGTTTCGTCGGCTTGACGATGACGCGCAAAGCGGTGCGCCTTGAGGATCGAGATAACCGAACGGTTGATCAGGCTGCGGCCATAAATCGAGCTCACCACGTTGTTGTTGCGGTAGAGCTGACCGATAAGCGGGATCATCGCTTCAGCCAGGGCTTCACGATCAATCCACTCACCAAGACACTGGTCGGGCTTCTGAGTCACGGGAACCTTCCACATGTAGGGACAGAAAAAAGGGGCTACATTATGACGCCCCAACGCAGAACCGGCAATGAGCGCCTGTCGCAGTCACGCAAGCCAGCGTTCATGCCCTTTCAAGCCTGACAGGCGGCACTGGCACCGGTACAATCGGTCTCTTTGCCGCAACGCTTGGAGTGCAATCTCCCGTGTCAGTTCTGCGCCTACCGCAAATGTCGGCCACGGCCGGCAAACAAACCTGGGGCAACCTGCCCGGTGCCGCCCTCAGCCTTGCCATCGCCGAGGCCGCCAGCAGTGCTGGCCGCTTCACCCTGCTGCTGACGGCCGACAGCCAGGCCGCCGACCGTCTGGAACAGGAGCTGCGCTTCTTTGCCCCGGACCTGCCGGTGCTGCCGTTCCCCGATTGGGAAACCCTGCCCTACGACCTGTTCTCGCCACACCAAGACATCATTTCCCAGCGCATCGCCAGCCTGTACCGCCTGCCGGAGCTGAGCCACGGCATCCTCGTGGTGCCGGTCACCACCGCCCTGCACCGCCTGGCACCCACACGCTTTCTGCTGGGCAGCAGCCTGGTGCTGGATGTGGGCCAGACCATCGACGTGGAACAGATGCGTACACGCCTGGAGGCCAGCGGCTATCGCTGCGTCGACACCGTGTACGAGCATGGTGAGTTTGCCGTGCGCGGCGCGCTCATCGACCTGTTCCCGATGGGCAGCAAACTGCCCTACCGTATCGACCTGTTCGATGACGAGATCGAGACGCTGCGCACCTTCGACCCCGAGACCCAGCGCTCGATCGACAAGGTGGATTCGGTGCGCCTGCTACCCGCGCGCGAATTCCCGATGCAGAAAGAGGAAGTGACCCGTTTCAAGGCGCGTTTCCGTGAGCGCTTCGACGTCGACTTCCGCCGCAGCGCCATCTTCCAGGACCTGGCCAGCGGCATCATCCCCGCCGGCATCGAGTACTACCTGCCGCTGTTCTTCGAAGAAACCTCGACCCTGTTCGACTACCTGCCAGCCGACACCCAGGTGTTCTCCCTGCCCGGTGTGGAACAGGCCGCCGAACATTTCTGGAACGACGTGCGCGGGCGTTATGAAGACCGTCGCGGCGACCTGAGCCGGCCACTGCTGCCACCGGCCGAGCTGTTCCTGCCGGTGGAAGACTGCTTCGCCCGGCTCAAGCAATGGCCGCGGGTGGTGGTCAGCAGCGATGACCTCGAACCGGGCGCGGGCCGCGAGCGCTTCCCGGCACGCGCCCTGCCCAACCTGGCCATCGAGGCCAAGGCCAACCAGCCGCTGGCCGAACTGGCCAACTTCCTCGACCAGTTCCCCGGCCGCGTGCTGTTCACCGCCGAATCGGCGGGCCGCCGCGAAGTGTTGCTGGAGCTGCTCGACCGGCTGAAGCTGCGCCCGCATACCGTCGACGGCTGGGACGATTTCATTACCGGCAGCGAGCGCCTGGCAATCACCATTGCCCCGCTGGACGACGGCCTGGTGCTGGACGACCCAGGCCTGGCCCTGGTGGCCGAAAGCCCGCTGTTCGGCCAGCGGGTGATGCAGCGCCGACGCCGCGACAAGCGTGGCGAAACCGCCAACGACGCCGTCATCAAGAACCTCACCGAGCTGCGCGAAGGCGCGCCAGTGGTGCACATTGACCACGGCGTGGGCCGCTACCTGGGCCTGGCCACCCTGGAAATCGACGGCCAGGCCGCCGAGTTCCTTACCCTGGAATACGCCGAGAACGCCAAGCTCTATGTGCCGGTGGCCAACCTGCACCTGATCGCCCGCTACACCGGTAGCGACGACGCGCTGGCGCCGCTGCACCGGCTGGGCTCGGAGGCCTGGCAGAAAGCCAAGCGCAAGGCCGCCGAACAAGTGCGCGACGTGGCCGCCGAGCTGCTCGACATCTATGCCCGCCGCGCTGCGCGCAAGGGTTATGCGTTTGCCGACCCGTCTGCCGACTACGCCACCTTCAGCGCTGGCTTCCCGTTCGAAGAAACCCCGGACCAGCAAGCCGCCATCGAAGCCGTGCGTGCCGACATGCTGGCACCCAAGCCGATGGACCGCCTGGTGTGCGGCGACGTCGGCTTCGGCAAAACCGAAGTGGCCATGCGCGCCGCGTTCATCGCCGTGCACAGCGGCCGCCAGGTGGCCGTGCTGGTGCCCACCACCCTGCTCGCCCAGCAGCACTACAACAGTTTCCGCGACCGCTTCGCCGACTGGCCGGTGACCGTGGAAGTGATGAGCCGCTTCAAATCCGCCAAGGAAGTGGCCGCCGCTGCCGCCGACCTGGCCGAAGGCAAGATCGACATCCTCATCGGCACCCACAAGCTGTTGCAGGACGATGTGCGCTTCAAGGACCTGGGCCTGGCCATCATCGACGAAGAACACCGTTTTGGCGTGCGCCAGAAGGAGCAACTGAAGGCCCTGCGCAGCGAGGTCGACATCCTTACCCTCACCGCGACGCCGATTCCGCGCACGCTGAACATGGCGGTAGCGGGCATGCGCGACCTGTCGATCATCGCCACGCCGCCGGCGCGCCGCCTGTCGGTGCGCACCTTCGTCATGGAACAGAACAAGAGCACGGTCAAGGAAGCGCTGTTGCGTGAACTGCTGCGCGGTGGCCAGGTGTACTACCTGCACAACGATGTGAAAACCATCGAAAAATGCGCCGCCGACCTTGCCGAACTGGTACCCGAGGCGCGCATCGGGATTGGCCACGGGCAAATGCGCGAGCGCGAGCTGGAACAGGTGATGAGTGACTTCTACCACAAGCGCTTCAACGTGCTGGTGGCCTCGACCATCATCGAAACCGGCATCGACGTGCCCAGCGCCAACACCATCGTCATCGAGCGTGCCGACAAGTTCGGCCTGGCCCAGTTGCACCAGTTGCGTGGCCGGGTCGGCCGTAGCCACCACCAGGCCTACGCCTACCTGCTCACGCCCACCCGGCAAAAAGTCAGCGCCGACGCCGAAAAACGCCTGGAGGCCATCGCCAACACCCAGGACCTGGGCGCCGGTTTCGTGCTGGCCACCAACGACCTGGAAATCCGCGGTGCGGGCGAGCTGCTGGGCGAAGGTCAAAGCGGGCAGATCCAGGCGGTGGGCTTCACCCTGTACATGGAGATGCTCGAACGTGCGGTGAAGGCGATTCGCAAAGGCACCCAGCCGAACCTCGAACAGCCACTGGGCGGTGGCCCGGAGATCAACCTGCGCCTGCCGGCGCTGATCCCCGAAGACTACCTGCCCGACGTGCACGCACGGCTGATCCTGTACAAGCGCATTGCCTCGGCGGCCGACGAAGAAGGCCTCAAAGACCTGCAAGTGGAAATGATCGACCGCTTCGGCCTGCTGCCGGAGCCGACCAAAAACCTGATGCGCCTGACCTCGCTCAAGCTGCTTGCGGAAAAGCTCGGCATCAAGAAAGTCGACGCCGGCCCCAATGGCGGCAAGCTCGAGTTCGAGGCCGAAACCCCGGTCGACCCGCTGACCCTGATCAAGCTGATTCAGGGCCAGCCCAAACGCTACAAGTTCGAAGGCGCGACCCAGTTCCGCTTCCTGGTGCCGATGGAGCGCCCCGACGAACGTTTCAACACCCTGGAGGCGCTGTTCGAGCGCCTGACCCCACAGCCTGCCTAAGGAAGATCCATGCGTGCCATCCGTAGCCTGACCCTGCTGCTGGCGCTGTTTGCGCCAGCCGCCTTCGCCGAAGGCCTGTATCAGGTTGAAATGATCCTGGTGCGGCAAAACGCCGTGCCCGCCTTCACCAGCCCGTTCGCCCCGGAAAACTGGAGCGCCGGCGCCCCACGCCTGGAAAAGGACGCCGAGCGCCGCCTGGCGCTGGAAGACGAAGCCACCCGCCTGGAAGCCACTGCCGACTACACCGTGTTAATGCATAAGGCCTGGCAGCAACAGGTGGGCAGCGAGCCAAGCCGCATTGCCCTGGGCGAAGGCGCCGAGCAGTTCGGCCACTTCCCCATCGAAGGCAACCTCAGCATCGCTGAAGGCCGCTTCATCACGGTCGATGCCAATTTCTGGGTCAACCAGCTGGACGGCAACGGCAGCGTGCTGCAAAGCGAGCAGTTCAAACAAAGCAACAGCAACGTCAAGGGCGGCCAGCTGACCTTCCTCGACGGCGGCCACCTGGCCGTGCTGCTGAAGGTGACGCCGCCGGGCACGCCGAAAATGCCGGTGATGGACCCGGAAATGATGGAGCAGTGATGTGAGCGAGAGCGATGCGCAGTTCTTTGTGCGGGAGCACGACGGCTGGACGTTTGCGTTTGACCGCAAGTCTCTGCAACGCGGCCTGGATTATGCCGAGGAAGGCAGAAGCGAAATCGTATCGATCCTCGACATGACGATTCGCGCCCAGTGCGCAGGCTCCGCAGGCCGGACCTACTACCAGCGCATCACGCTGAACATGACCGAAGATGGCCTGGAGTGTGAGGGCACTTGCTCTTGCCCGGTAGGAGAAAATTGCAAGCATTGCGCAGCTGCGCTCTATTTGCTGGAGCGGGGGCCGGATTACGCCGAAGGCAGCCATGATGCCCCTCACCCACCTGTTGACGCCTCCCGGCACTCTCTGGACCTCCCACCTGAACTCGCCCATTGGGTCGAAGCTCTGGAAGCGCCAACAAAGCCTGCCGAGCCTGCCAAGCGCAAAGGCCCGTCGCTCTACTACAAGGTCGTTAATGAGCGCGGCCTTTGCACGCTCAGCGTAGCCAAAGGCACCCGCGAAGCCGATGGCCAGCTGAAACTCGCCCGTGCCAGCTCGCTGCCTGAGATGCTCTACTACACGCCACGTTACGTCACGGATGAGGACCTGCGCATCCTCAGGCTGATTGACGCCCTTGGCAAAAACACCAACATGCCCATCGCAAGACTGGAAGGAAAGCAAGGCGCAGAGCTGTACGAGTTCGCATTGGCCAGTGGCCGTCTGATCTATGGCGAGCAATTGTTGCCACTCGCCCCCGGGCCGACACTGCCGGCCGAGTTTCGCTGGATGAGGCTTGAGAACGGCAGCTATCGTGGTGCGTGGCACCATGATGAGCGGTTGCATGACATGGCACTGCCGCTCGACCCGCTCTATTACATCGACACCCAGACGGGCATGACTGGCAAGCTTGCGCATGATCTTGACCCGTTCATTGCCAGCCAACTGGCAAGCGCACCTACGGTGCCCGAACACTTGATCATCCCCCTGAGCCACCGGTTGAATGCGCTGAATCGCCAGGTGCCAACGCCTACAAGCGTACGCAGTGAAGAGATCGACAGTGTTCAACCCAGGCCGCACCTGACGCTGGGCAGCCTCGAATTCAGCGCCTACATGCCCAAGACCGGCCGTATGCAGCGGCAGATGCAGCATCGGGCCGCACTGGCGTTCGACTACGACGGTTTACGCGCCAGCGGCAGCGACGAAAAACCGCTGACCCGCCTGGTCGACAACACCAGCCAGCGCATCCGCCGCCAGCCGCAGGCCGAGCAGGCGCTGCGCAAGGTGCTGCGCGACCTGGGCTTCAAGGCCGCCACCCGGCAAAGCAAGGCCCTGCCTGACAGCGCCGGCGAAATGTTCCAGCTGCCAGACGACGAAGCCTGGCTGCGCTTTGCCCGCGAAGGCCTGCCACGCCTGCGCGAGGCCGGGTGGGACATCGACATCCACCGCGATTTCGCCTTCAACCTGCAAGAGGTGGACGACTGGTACGCCACCATCGACGAAGCCCCCGGCCATGAATGGTTCGACCTGGAGCTGGGTATCGTGGTCGATGGCCAGCGCCACAGCCTGCTGCCGATCGTGCTGCAACTGCTGCGCAGCAACCCGGAATTGCTGCGCCCCAGCGAACTGGCCCGGCGCAGCGACGACGAGCACCTGCTGATCGACCTCAACCGCGGCCGCCTCGATGCCTCGGCCCTGCGCGTTGCCCTGCCCTACGGCCGCCTCAAGGCAGTAATGGGCACCCTGGGCGAGCTGTACCTGCACGAAGACGTAGCCGGCCCGTCCCTGCGCCTGGACCGCGCCGATGCTGCACGCCTGAACGATATCGAAGGCCTGCCCCTGCACTGGGAAGGTGGTGCACATGTGCGGGATCTGGGCCGCCGCCTGCGCGACGCCCGCGACTTGCAGGTAGCCCCGCCGACAGGGCTGCAGGCCAGCCTGCGCCCCTACCAGCAACAGGGCCTTAACTGGCTGCAGGCACTACACGAAATGGGCACCGGCGGCATCCTGGGCGACGACATGGGCCTGGGCAAGACCCTGCAGGCCCTGGCGCACCTGCTGCTGGAAAAGCAGGCCGGGCGCCTGACCGCTCCCGCCCTGGCAGTGATGCCGACCAGCCTGGTGCCCAACTGGCTGGACGAAGCCCAGCGTTTCGCCCCCGACCTGCGCGTGCTGGCCCTGCAAGGCCCGGGGCGCAGCAAGCATTTCGCCACGCTGCACGACTACGACCTGGTGCTGACCACCTATGCCCTGGTGCCACGCGACCTCGAACACCTGCGCAGCCAACCCTGGCATGTACTGGTGCTGGACGAGGCGCAAAACATCAAGAGCAGCACCAGCAAGGCCGCACTCGCCGTCTGCGAGCTGCAGGCCAACCAGCGCCTGTGCCTGACCGGCACGCCGATGGAAAACAACCTAGGCGAGCTGTGGTCGATCTTCCACTTCCTGATGCCCGGCTGGCTGGGTGACCTGAAGCGCTTCAACCAGGACTACCGCACCCCCATCGAACGCCACGGCGACAGCGAGCGGCTGGCTCACCTGGTGACACGCATTCGCCCGTTCCTGTTGCGCCGCACCAAGGAACAGGTGGCCACCGAGCTGCCAGCCAAGACCGAGATGGTGCACTGGGTGGAGCTGAGCGACGCCCAGCGCGACACCTACGAGGCCGTGCGCGTGGCGATGGACAAGAAAGTGCGTGACGAAATCGCCCGCAATGGCGCCGCCCGCAGCCAGATCGTCATTCTCGACGCCCTGCTCAAGCTGCGCCAGGTGTGCTGCGACCTGCGCCTGGTCAAGGGTGTGGAAAGCAAGGGTAACCAGGCCGACAAGGGCAAGCTGGGTGCGCTGCTGGAAATGCTCGAAGAACTGCTCAGCGAAGGGCGCCGGGTACTGTTGTTCTCGCAGTTCACCTCGATGCTGGCATTGATCGAGCAGGAGCTGGAAAAGCGCAAGATCCGCTACAGCCTGCTGACCGGTGACACCCGCGACCGTCGCACGCCGGTGCAGCAATTCCAGCAAGGTGAAAGCGACGTGTTTCTGATCAGCCTCAAGGCGGGTGGTGTGGGGCTGAACCTGACGGCTGCGGACACGGTGATCCACTTCGACCCCTGGTGGAACCCGGCGAGTGAAAACCAGGCCACCGACCGCGCCTACCGCATTGGCCAGGACAAGCCGGTATTCGTGTTCAAGCTGATTACGCGGGGGACGGTGGAGGAGAAGATTCAGCTGTTGCAGCAGGAAAAGGCGGCGCTGGCGGCAAGCCTGCTGGATGGCGGGCAGGCCGGACAATGGCGCATGGGGGATGAGGAAATCGAGGCGCTGTTTGCGCCATTGCCAGGCAAGCGCGGGCGCTAAACCTTTCATCTTCTGTTGCCTGTACTGGCCTCTTCGCGGGCTCGCCCGCTCCCACAGGATTATCAATGCCCTCAAGGGCGATGCTGTACCTGTGGGAGCGGGCATGCCCGCGAAGAAGCCAACACGGTCAATCGATCAACTGAGCTTCCTTCAGCGCCCCCAACGCCTCCAGCCAGCGCGGCTGCTGCCGGTAGTCGGTCCGCGCAAACCCTTGCCCACGCATCCGCGCAATTCGCGGCGAGGGCTTCACCTTCATCCGTTGCGCCGCACTCAGCGCCAGCTCCGCCGCCGCCCGGTCGTTACACACCAGGCCCATGTCACAGCCGGCACTCAGCGCCGCTTCGATACGGCTGGCCGCATCACCCACCACATGCGCCCCGGCCATCGACAGGTCATCACTGAAGATCACCCCGTCAAAGCCCAGCTCGCCACGCAGGATGTCCTGCAGCCAGCGCCGCGAGAAGCCGGCCGGCTGGTTGTCGACCTGCGGGTAGATGACATGCGCCGGCATCACCGCTGCCAGTTGCCCGCTCAGGCGGGTGAACGGCACCAGGTCGGCCTGGCGCAGCTGCTCCAGGCTGCGCTCATCGGTAGGGATGGCCACATGCGAGTCGGCCTCGGCCCAGCCATGCCCCGGGAAATGCTTGCCACAGGCGGCCATGCCCGCCGCATTCATACCGCGAATGAAGGCCCCGGCCAGTTGCGTGGCACGCAGCGGGTGACCCTCGAAGGCGCGGCTGCCAACCACGGCGCTACGCTGGTGGTCCAGGTCGAGCACCGGGGCAAAGCTCAGGTCCAGGCCAACCGCCAGCACCTCGGTCGCCATCAGCCAGCCGCATTGCTCGGCCAGGTACTCGGCATTGTCATTGTCGGCCAGCGCACGCATGGCCGGCAGGCGCACAAAGCCCTGACGCAGGCGCTGCACACGGCCACCTTCCTGGTCTACCGCCAGGATCAGGTCGGGACGAATGGCGCGGATCGACGCACACAGCTCACGCACCTGGCGCGGGCTATCGATGTTGCGGGCAAAGATGATCAGGCCAGCCACTTCGGGCTGGCGCAGCAAGTGACGGTCTTCGGCGGTCAGCCATTTACCGGCGATATCCACCATCAGGGAGCCTTGCAGGCTGACGGTCATGGGTAATCCTTCATTGAAGACTGAGAGAAGCCCACTGGGGGCAGGCGGCTTGTTCGATGCGCACCGGGCAATGGACCGGCACCCGCTCGAACAGGCTTAGCAAGTCGGTGTTACGCAGGCGTATGCAGCCATGGGACAACGCTACGCCCATGGGTTCCGTATCCGCAGTGCCGTGCAGGTAGATATAGCGGCGGAACGTGTCGACTGCACCCAGGCGGTTGACACCAGGTTCGCAGCCGCTGAGCCAGAGGATGCGGGTGAGGATCCAGTCGCGCTCCGGGTTTTGCGCGTGCAGTTCCGGCGACCACACCTCACCCGTCCAGCGCCGCCCGGCCAGTACCGCGTTCAGCGGCAGGCCTGCGCCAATCTTTGCCCGCACCTGATGCAGGCCGCGCGGCGTGCACCCCGAACCGTTACGCTCGCCGGCGCCGTTACGCGCCGTGGACACGGGCACGCGCACGCGCAACTGGCCACGGGCAAAACCGTACAGGCATTGGTCGGCAAGGGAAATGTGCAACAGATTGAGGTCGGGCATGGGCGCTAGCTTAGCCGAAGCGCCCTGCCCCGCCCAGCCTTCAGGCTTTGGCGGTGGTAGCGCTGGTCTTGGTACGCGGGCGCAACTGGGCGCTGGCCATGGCGTCATCGGTGACACCGCTGTCGGCACGCATGCCGGCCGCCAGGAACGGCACCATCAGGCGCATCACCTGTTCGATCGAGGTATTGATGCCGAAGTCGGTCTCGGCGATCGCCCGCAGGGCCTTGATACCGGACATGCTGAAGGCCGCAGCACCGAGCATGAAGTGCACACGCCAGAATAGCTCCAGCGGTGGAATGCGTGGCGCGGCCTCGTTGACCAGCAGCATGTAGCGGCGGAATACCTTGCCATACATGTCTTCCAGATAGCGCCGCAGGTGGCCCTGACTCTGGCTGAAAGCCAGGCCCAGCAAGCGCATGAAGATCGACAGGTCATTGTTGCTGCGAGGCTGCACCGCCAGCGCCTGCTCCACCAGCATTTCCAGCAGCTCTTCAAGGCTGGGCTTTTGTTCCGGCCTGGCCTGACGCCGCTCCAGCTCACGCTCCAGGCTGGCGCAAAACGGGCCGAGGAAGCGCGAGAACACCGCCTGGATCAGCGCCTTCTTGGAGCCGAAATGATAGTTGACGGCCGCCAGGTTGACCCCGGCCTTGCTGGTAATCAGCCGCAACGAGGTTTCGGCGAACCCCCTTTCCGCGAACAACTGCTCGGCAGCATCGAGAATGCGTTCAACGGTTTCCGATTGGGCCATGACTACTCCGGGTACTCCGCCAGACAAACAGGTGTTTGAAACATACGTTTCAGCCCTGCTTCTGTCAAGGCTCGGTGACCGGGCGGTCGCCATTTAAAAGCGCCAGACGGCCGGCTGCAAGCGCCACCTCTGCTGTTTATTGCGCCTTTTGGCTTGCAGCGCATCCAGTACTGTATATAATTCCAGTCACTGTACAAAAAGACAGAGCGCTCACCATGTTGAAACTGACGCCACGCCAAGCCGAAATTCTCGCGTTCATCAAACGCTGCCTGGAAGACAACGGCTTCCCGCCGACGCGCGCCGAGATCGCTCAGGAGCTGGGCTTCAAGTCGCCCAACGCCGCCGAGGAGCACCTCAAGGCCCTCGCCCGCAAAGGCGCCATCGAGATGACCCCGGGCGCCTCACGCGGCATCCGCATTCCCGGCCTGGAAGCCAAAGCCGAAGAAAGCGGCCTGCCGATCATCGGCCGGGTTGCTGCCGGCGCGCCGATCCTTGCCGAACAGCACATCGAGCAATCCTGCAACATCAGCCCCGCCTTCTTCCACCCCCAAGCCGACTATCTGTTGCGCGTACACGGCATGAGCATGAAAGACGTCGGCATCTTCGACGGCGACCTGCTGGCGGTACACACCTGCCGCGAAGCCCGCAACGGCCAGATCGTGGTGGCGCGCATCGGCGACGAAGTGACCGTCAAGCGCTTCAAGCGTGAAGGCAGCAAGGTATGGCTGCTTGCCGAGAACCCCGAATTCGCCCCCATCGAAGTCGACCTGAAAGAACAGGAGCTGGTGATCGAGGGCTTGAGCGTCGGCGTCATTCGCCGCTGATCCAGGAGGCGTCATGCAGCCGTTCATTCACGCACCCGAGCAAGCCCAGTTGCCCCTGTTCGAAGCATTTCTCGCCCAGCCCGTGCTACCGGGCCTGAAAGCCAGTGAACTGGCACGCAAGAGCAGCCAACCCGAGCTGTTCAGCGAACTGTCGCTGCGCGGCGCCCCTGGGCACTGCCAAAGCCTGCTGGCACCGGTACTGCGCGAGCTGAGCGAAGAGGACGAGGCCCGCTGGCTGACCCTGATCGCTCCACCCTCCAGCCTGACCCAGGCCTGGTTGCGCGATGCCGGGCTTAACCGTGAACGTATTTTGCTGCTGCAACCTCGCAGCAATCAAAGCCCGCTGCAACTAGCCTGCGAGGCCTTGCGCCTTGGCCTCAGCCACACCGTGGTGAGCTGGCTGGGTAGCGTCAATGCCACTGCACGCCAACAGTTGCTACGCGCGGCCAGTGTCGGAAATGCACAAAGCCTGAACATCCGCCTAGGCTGATGTTCAGGCTTTGCCTGTCACTTCAAAAAGCCTGACACGTTACTGCACCTTTAGTGCAGCACACGCGGCCCTTCATCACGCTCAAGCTCGCCATCCATCAGGCGACCGGCCATCTGCACGCCCACACTGAGCATGGCCTTGGCCACTTCCACATGCTGACCCTGCAGGAACACCTTGGCGTCTTCCGAGAAATCCAGGGTTACCAGAGAGCCCTCATCCTCGGCGCGACGCAGTTCGATGCGGCCATCAGGCAACTCGACAATTTCCAGAAACGACGTAGACATAAATGGCAGTTCTCCGCGAAAGGCCGCTAGTGTACCAGCCGTTGCGGCTATCAGCACTCACTCAACGCGTCGCGGAAACGTCTTACCAAGCCCTTGAGGTTGTTGCGCCAGCTTTCCAGTTCGGCACGCGACAGTGCAGGATGCTCGGGCTCATCGAGATTGACGGCCTGGATCAGGGGTTGAGTAACGTCAGTTTTCGGCGCCTTCTTCGCGACAGGTGGTCGGAACAAATCGGCATAAGCACCCAGCATTTGCGCCAGCCAGGTTTCGCGCTGACGGGCGATTTCCAGTAGCTCAGCTACTTCCGGGATGGCGATGCCATTCAGCGCGTCGTCAGCCAGTGCCTGCTCAACCGTTGCCACAACCGGCAAGCGATAGAAACCACCGATTTCATGGCACAAGCCCAGCAGCGCGCCGTACAGGTGGAACAGCGCCGATTCGCGCTCGGCCTGCACCAGGCCTTGAGCGTTCATGGCCTGGCTTTGCTCGGCCTTGGCCATGGACTCCAGAGCGAGGCCAGCGAAGAACAGTTTCTGGTTGGTACGGGTGTAGAGTTCCTGGGCCATTTCTGTGCCCTCCCATGAGGCTGCAAGGCGAATGTCTGCATCATAAATGATTGGGGCCGCTTTGCGCCCCTTCGCGGGCAAGCCCGCCCCCACAAGTTTCGCGCAGCCCTTGAATCTGGCGCAGAACCTGTGGGAGCGGGCTTGCCCGCGAAGGGGCGCAAAGCGGCCCCAATTACAGCAGCGTCAGATCAGCGCTTGTCTTCAACCTTCCACGCATTCCCGTCGAAGAACGCCTTCCAGCCGGTCGGCTTGCCATCGACCTCGGACTGCACGTACTGCTCCTTGGTCTTGCGGCTGTAGCGGATTACCGCCGGGCGGCCTTCCGGGTCTTTCTGCGGCGCATCGCACAGGAAGTGGTACTTCGGATCGATCTCATGCTTGTGCGGCACGATCTCCAGCACCAGCGGTGCGCGGGTTTCGCGGTTCTTGGGGAACTGGCTGGCAGCCAGGAACAGCCCCGAAGCGCCGTCACGCAACACGTAGGTGTCGTCGACCTTTTCGCACTTGAGCTCCGGCATGTCCACCTTGTCCATCTTCGGTGGCGCAGCCTCGCCGCTCTTGAGCAGCTTGCGGGTGTTCTTACACGCCGGATTGGTGCAACCGAAGAACTTGCCGAAGCGGCCGGTTTTCAATTGCATCTCGCTGCCGCACTTGTCGCACTCCAGGCTCGGCCCTTCGTAACCCTTGATGCGGTAGTTGCCTTCCTCGATCTCGTAGCCGGCGCAATCCGGGTTGTTACCGCAAATGTGCAGCTTATGCTTCTCGTCCAGCAGGTAGGCGTCCATCGCCGTGGCACAGATCGGGCAGCGGTGCTTGCCCAGCAACACGCGGGATTCCGATTCGCCCTCGTCATCAGCGGCAATCTCGTCACCGGGCACCAGGTTGACGGTGGCCTTGCAGCGCTCTTTCGGCGGCAGGCTGTAACCCGAGCAACCCAGGAACACACCCGTGGAAGCAGTGCGGATCATCATCGGTCGGCCACATTCCTTACAGGCAATGTTGGTCATGGTCGGCTGGTTGGCGCGCATGCCGTTTTCGCTGGACTCGGCAGTCTGCAGTTTCTTGCTGAAGTCGCCGTAGAACTCGTCGAGCACGTTTTTCCAGTCCCGCTCACCCTGGGCCACGTCGTCGAGGTTCTCTTCCATGTCGGCGGTAAAGCCGTAGTCCATCAGGTTGGAGAAACTCTCGGACAACCGCTCCGTGACGATGTCGCCCATCTTCTCGGAATAGAAGCGGCGGTTGTGCAAGGTCACATAGCCACGGTCCTGGATGGTCGAGATGATCGCCGCATAGGTCGAGGGCCGGCCAATGCCGCGCTTTTCCATTTCCTTGACCAGGCTGGCTTCGGTGAAGCGCGCCGGCGGCTTGGTGAAGTGCTGGCTCGGGTCGATCTGGATCAGCTTCAGCGCTTCGCCCTGGACCATTTCTGGCAGCACGTCGTCTTCGCCCGGCTTGCTCTGCTGTGGCAGCACGCGGGTGTAACCGTCGAACTTGAGAATACGGCCCTTGGCACGCAGCTCGAAGTCGCCAGCCGCCACGGTGACGCTGGTGGACAGGTACTGCGCCGGCGGCATCTGGCAGGCCAGGAACTGGCGCCAGATCAGCTCGTACAGGCGCTCGGCGTCACGCTCCATGCCACTGAGCTTGGTCGGGTGGGTATTCACGTCAGAAGGACGAATCGCTTCGTGCGCTTCCTGAGCACCTTCCTTGCTGCCGTATACCAGCGGTGCTTCCGGCAGGTACTGCTTGCCGAACTCGCGCTCGATGTAGCTGCGCGCCATGTCCAGGGCATCGGCCGACAGGTTGGTCGAGTCGGTACGCATATACGTGATGTAGCCGGCTTCGTACAAACGCTGGGCCATCATCATGGTTTTCTTCACCCCGAAGCCCAGGCGGTTACTGGCCGCCTGCTGCAGGGTGGAAGTAATGAACGGCGCCGATGGCTTGCTGCTGGTCGGGCGGTCTTCACGCTTGACCACGCTGTAGCTGGAAGCCTTGAGCTTCTCCAGCGCCGCCATGGCCTGGGCTTCGTTCAGCGGTTTGAACGCCTCACCCTTCTCGCGCGCCACCTCGAAGCGCACCTTGGCGTTTTTGGCAGTGCCCAGGTCGGCGTGGATCTCCCAGTACTCTTCCGGGATGAACGCGCGGATTTCGCGCTCGCGCTCCACCACCAGCTTTACCGCCACCGACTGCACGCGGCCGGCAGACAGGCCACGGGCAATCTTGGCCCACAGCAGCGGCGACACCATGTAACCGACCACACGGTCGAGGAAACGGCGCGCCTGCTGGGCGTTGACCCGGTCGATATCCAGCTCGCCTGGCTGCGAGAAGGCCTCCTGGATGGCCTTCTTGGTAATTTCGTTGAACACCACGCGCTTATAGCGGGTGTCGTCACCACCGATGGCTTCGCGCAGGTGCCAGGCAATGGCTTCCCCTTCGCGGTCCAAGTCGGTTGCGAGATAGATGGTGTCGGCATCCTTGGCCAGGCGGCGCAGCTCTTCGATCACCTTTTCCTTGCCAGGCAGGATCTCGTACTTGGCCTTCCAGCCATGGTCAGGGTCGACACCCATACGTGCCACCAGCTGGCGACGGGCCTTTTCCTTTGGCGAAAGGGCCGGAGCCTCACCCGCGGCCTTGCCACGCTTGGCGGCTGGCTCTTTGCTCGCGCTGGCCGAACCGCTGGTGGGGAGGTCTCGGATATGGCCGATACTCGACTTCACCACGTACTGGTTGCCCAGGTACTTGTTGATGGTCTTGGCCTTGGCCGGGGATTCCACAATGACCAGCGATTTGCCCATGGATCGGAGTATTCCTGAATCTGAAGATGAAAAACGCGTCAGGTGCCAGACGCGGCACCGCTATATATAGTGGCAAAAGTGTGAGGTCAAGCTCGAACGATCATGCGTGCGACTTGCCCAGCAACCCGGGCAGCCCCTCTTCGGCCTTGACCAAAGCAAAGCGTGGCACCTGCTCGCCGTCAACCTCGACCGACTCCTGGAACATCGAAAGTGGCCGTACCCAGAAGCTGTAATCACCATACAGACACTGGTAGAACACCATCCACTCTTCGCTCTCGGAGTGCCGTGCAACACTGAAGACACGGTACTCAGGCCCTTTGTAATGCCGGTATACGCCTGGTTGTATCTGCATGTTGCCCACCCTCTTGACTTGAACCTGAAAAAAACAAAAACCGGGGCACAAGGCCCCGGCTGCTGTCCCGCAACGCGATCAGACGCGTTCGAAGACAGTGGTGATACCTTGGCCGAGGCCGACGCACATGGTCGCCACCCCCAGGGTACCGCCATTCTGCTTCATGACGTTGAGCAGGGTGCCCGAAATACGTGCCCCGGAGCAACCGAACGGGTGGCCCAAGGCAATGGCGCCGCCGTGCAGGTTAACCTTCTCATCCATCTTGTCGAGCACTTTCAAGTCTTTCAGCACTGGCAGGGCCTGTGCAGCGAAGGCTTCATTGAGCTCGATGAAGTCGATATCGGCCATGGTCAGGCCGGCACGCTTGAGGGCTTTCTGGGTCGACGGCACCGGGCCATAACCCATGATTGCCGGGTCGACACCGGCCACCGCCATCGAACGAATCACCGCCAATGGCTGGATACCCAGGTCCATGGCGCGCTGGCCGGACATCACGATCATGCACGAGGCGCCGTCGGTGATCTGCGAAGAGGTACCGGCAGTGACGGTACCGCCTTTCGGGTTGAACGCAGGCTTGAGCGATGCCAGGCCTTCGAGGGTGGTTTCCGGGCGAATGGTTTCGTCGAAATCGAACACCTTCAGGAAGCCGTTCTCGTCGTAGCCCTGCATCGGGATGATCTCGTCCTTGAACTTGCCTTCGACCGTGGCCTTGTGGGCCAGCTGGTGCGAACGCAGGCCGAACAGGTCCTGCTGCTCACGGGTGATGCCGTGCATCTTGCCGAGCATTTCCGCAGTCAGGCCCATCATCCCGGAAGCCTTGGCGGCGTGCAAGGACAGGTGCGGGTTGGGGTCGACGCCGTGCATCATGCTGACGTGGCCCATGTGCTCCACGCCACCGACCACGAACACATCACCGTTGCCGGTCATGATCGCCTGGGCAGCCGTGTGCAGCGCGCTCATCGACGAGCCACACAGGCGGCTGACGGTCTGGGCTGCGGAGGTGTGCGGAATCTGGGTCATCAGCGAGGCCATGCGGGCGATGTTCCAGCCCTGCTCCAGGGTCTGGTTGACGCAGCCCCAGATCACGTCCTCGACCTCTTTCGGGTCGACCTTGTCGTTGCGTTCCAGCAGTTTGCTGATCAGGTGCGCCGACATGTCTTCGGCGCGGGTATTGCGGTGCATGCCACCCTTGGAGCGGCCCATTGGCGTGCGACCGAAGTCGACAATCACCACGTCTCTTGGATTCAGGCTCATATCAAATCTCTCGCTCTAGCTCGTTGACCGCTCAGTTGAAGAAGCGCTGGCCGTTCTTGGCCATTTCACGCAGCTTGGCGGTCGGGTGGTACAGCGGCCCCAGGTCGGCGTACTGATCGGCCAGGGCAACGAATTCGGCCACACCGATCGAGTCGATGTAGCGCAGCGCACCCCCGCGGAAAGGAGGGAAACCAATGCCGTAGACCAGGCCCATGTCGGCTTCGGCGGCGGTTTCGACAATGCCGTCTTCCAGGCAGCGCACGGTCTCCAGGCACAGCGGGACCATCATCCAGTTGATGATGTCTTCGTCGGTGACTTCACGCTGCTCGAAGACGACCGGCTTGAGCACGTCCAGCACGGTGGCGTCGAAGACTTTCTTCGGCTTGCCGCGCTTGTCGGTTTCGTAGGCGTAGAAGCCCTTGCCGTTCTTCTGGCCCAGGCGGTTGGCCTCGTACAGTGCGTCGACGGCCGAGCGGCGGTCGTCTTTCATGCGGTCCGGGAAGCCTTCAGCCATCACGTCGCGGCCGTGGTGGCCGGTGTCGATGCCGACCACGTCCATCAGGTACGCCGGGCCCATTGGCCAGCCGAACTTTTCCATCACCTTGTCGATACGCACGAAGTCGACACCGGCGCTGACCAGCTTGGCGAAGCCGCCGAAGTACGGGAACAGTACACGGTTGACCAAGAAGCCCGGGCAGTCGTTGACCACGATCGGGTTCTTGCCCATTTTCTTGGCGTAGGCCACGGTGGTGGCGACCGCCACTTCACTGGACTTCTCGCCACGGATCACTTCCACCAGCGGCATCATGTGCACCGGGTTGAAGAAGTGCATGCCGACGAAGTTTTCCGGGCGCTTGAGCGCCTTGGCCAGCAGGTTGATGGAGATGGTCGAGGTGTTGGAGGCGAGAATCGCATCGTCCTTCACCTGGCCTTCCACTTCAGCCAGCACGGCCTGCTTCACTTTCGGGTTCTCGACCACGGCTTCGACGACGATGTCGACATGGGCGAAATCGCCATAGGACAGGGTCGGGCGAATGGCGTTGAGCGCCTCGGCCATTTTGGCCGGGGTCAGGCGGCCCTTCTCGACGCGGTTGCCGAGCAGTTTGGAAGCCTCGTTAAGGCCCAGCTGGATGGCTTCCTCGCGGATATCCTTCATCAGGATCGGGGTACCCTTGACCGCCGACTGGTAAGCGATACCGCCACCCATGATGCCAGCGCCGAGCACGGCAGCCTGCTTCACGTCGCGGGCGATTTCGTCATGCGCCTTGGCCTTGCGCTTGAGCTCCTGGTCGTTCAGGAACAGGCCGATGAGGCTTTCGGCAACCGAGGTCTTGGCCAGCTTGGCAAAGCCTGCGGCTTCGACCTCCAGCGCCTTGTCGCGACCGAAGTTGGCAGCTTTCTGGATGGTCTTGATGGCTTCGACCGGTGCCGGGTAATTCGGGCCGGCCTGGCCAGCGACGAAGCCCTTGGCGGTTTCGAAGGCCATCATCTGCTCGATGGCATTGAGCTTGAGCTTTTCCAGCTTCGGCTGGCGCTTGGCCTTGTAGTCCAGCTCGCCGCTGATGGCGCGCTTGATCAGGTCCAGGGCACCGGCCAGCAGCAGCTCAGGGGCGACCACAGCGTCGACGGCACCCACTTTCAGGGCGTCTTCGGCGCGGTTTTCCTTGCCGGCGGCAATCCACTCGATGGCGTTGTCCGAGCCGATCAGGCGTGGCAGGCGCACGGTGCCGCCAAAGCCCGGGTAGATACCCAGCTTGACTTCCGGCAGGCCGATCTTGGCGCTGGTGGACATGACCCGGTAGTCGGCGGCCAGGCACATTTCCAGGCCACCGCCCAGGGCGATGCCGTTGATGGCGGCAACGGTTGGCACTTCGAGGTCTTCGAAGGCGTTGAAGATGCGGTTGGCTTCCAGGTTGCCGGCGACCAGTTCGGCCTCGGGCAGCTTGAAGTTGTCGACGAACTCGGTGATGTCGGCGCCGACGATGAACACGTCCTTGCCACTGCTGACGATCACGCCCTTGACCGAGGCGTCGGCCTTGATGGCATCGACGGCCTGGCGCAGCTCGTTCAGGGTCAGGCGGTTGAACTTGTTGACGGACTCACCCTTGAGGTCGAACTTGAGCTCGACGATGCCACTTTCAAGAGCCTTAACCGTGATGGCTTTACCTTCGTAAATCATCAACTGATCTCCACGATATGGAAGCTGAACTGTACACGCCGATCGCTGCAGCAGAAGCAGGCCTAACTGCCCCGCCCCAGGCACACCCGTCAGCGCGCTAGTCGGAAGTATGGCTTGGCGTCACGACATACAAACGCTCAATTCATACGCCCGTTTGATTTGGGTGTGCACACATTCTCCGAAAAGATCGGCGTTGTCAAATGCTCACGAGCATGGCGAAAACGCGACTTTCCAGTCATTTTGTATCGTCTTGGTACAAAACATGATGACAGTGATCGCCGCCCATTCATGTCAGCGATTGACCACAGCCACTTGCAGCGTGCTGCAACTTTCCGCTTGCACGACAACCCCGGGCGGCTACACTGGCACTTGCTTGAATGAATACCCGGCCTGCCTGGCCTTTTCTGCGCAGCAGAACGCAAAGCGGCGACTTGGCACCCCACCCCTTCAGGGTTCTGCCAAGCCGCCGCTTTGTCGTTCATAGCGATTGAAACCGCCGCATTCACTGTGGGAGCGGGCGTGCCCGCGAAGCATTCAACGCAGTGGCTGGCACCGGCTGCGCCGGTGTTCGCGGGCATGCCCGCTCCCACAGTGACCGTGCAAAGCAGGTATCAGGCTAGGGTTTCGAGGACGTAGGCAACATCCTGCAATACTGCCGTATCGCCCCGCTCAGTCCAGTACAACGCGATCATCCGAGCATCCGCCTCGACCTTGTAAACGCTCGCCGGCAAGCGCGCCAGGGCCTCCACGAAGCGCGGATTTTCGCAGGGTTCACGCCACTGGTTCCACCACACCCCCGGGCTGACCTGCCAGAAGCTGAAGCTGTCCTCGTGCCCACGGCGCCGGGCGCGATGGTACTGCGGGCAGGGGCTGGGCGGCTCCTTTTCCAGCCAGTGCGGCCATTGCTGCGGCGCCAACTGCATGGCCAGGCCCATGCGCCGCGCTTCCAGGCGCAGCTTCATCTGCTCACTCTGTTTGCGCGAGGAACGCAGCCAGGAAAGCGGGCTGAGAATCAGCGCAAGGATTGACACCACCAGCAATACCGTCATATCAGTAGATCCCATAAAGCGTTGCAAATGAGCTGGTTAGCCATTTTTCACGGAAGACCCGCCCGAAAGCGACCATACTTCTTCTATCGCGATTGTCAGGAGTACCGCTCATGCAATACGAACATTTGTTGGTCGCCGTCGACCTGACCGAAGAATGCGACCCGGTGATCAAGCGTGCCATGGCGCTGGCCGCGCCTTCGAACGCCAAGGTGTCGCTGGTGCACATCGTCGAACCGATGGCCATGGCATTTGGCGGTGACGTGCCGATGGACCTGTCGCAGCTGCAACAGCAGCAGTTCGACCAGGCCAAAGAGCGCATGGAACGCCTGTTCAACAAATACCCGGACATCAAACGCGGTGACTCGCACCTGACTTACGGCCAACCGCGCCAGGAAATTCACCAGTTGGCCAAGGACCAGAAATGCGACCTGATCGTGGTCGGCAGCCATGGCCGTCACGGTCTGGCATTGTTGCTGGGTTCCACGGCCAATGACGTGCTGCATGGGGCGCCGTGTGATGTGCTGGCGGTGCGGTTGCTGAAGAAGGAATGATTTAACCTGTACTGGCCTCTTCGCGGGTTTACCCGCGAAGAGGCCAGTACAGATTGAAATCTGATCAGCCTTCCAACTCAGCCCAGCGCTCTACCAGTACATCCAGCTCACCCTGCAGCTTCTCGATCTTGGCCAGCACCGCCGAAGTCTCCGCAATCGGCCGCTGATAGAAGCCCGCCGCATTCACTTCTTCCTGGGCTTCAGCCATGCGCTGCTCCAGCGCGTCGATCTGCCCCGGCAGCATCTCCAGCTCACGCTGCAGCTTGTAGCTGAGCTTCTTCTTCGAGGCTTCTTCCACCACCGGCGCAGCAACAGGCGCAGGCTTGGCCTCGACCTTCTCCACCACCGCACTGTTGAGGGCCGACTTGCCGCCCTTGCTCTCGGTCACGCCCAGCAGCTTCGGCGAGCCACCCTGGCGAATCCAGTCCTCATAACCACCGACATACTCGCGCACCTTGCCCTCGCCTTCGAACACCAGGGTGCTGGTGACGACGTTGTCGAGGAAGGCCCGGTCGTGGCTGACGATCAGCACAGTGCCCTTGTAGTTGGACAGCACCTCTTCGAGCAACTCGAGGGTTTCCACGTCCAGGTCGTTGGTGGGTTCGTCGAGCACCAGCAGGTTGGCCGGCTTGCTGAACAGCTTGGCCAGCAGCAGGCGAGCACGCTCACCACCCGACAGCGCCTTGACCGGCGTGCGCGCACGCTGCGGGCTGAACAGGAAGTCGCCCAGGTAGCTCAGCACGTGGCGGTTCTGGCCGTCGATCTCGATGAAGTCACGGCCTTCGGCCAAGTTGTCGATCACGGTCTTTTCAAGGTCGAGCTGGTGGCGCATCTGGTCGAAATAGGCCACCTCGAGCTTGGTGCCGCGCTCTACCTTGCCTGCGGTCGGCTCAAGGTCGCCGAGCATCATCTTCAGCAAGGTCGTCTTGCCGGTACCGTTGGCGCCCAGCAGACCGATACGGTCCTCGCGCTGCAGGACCATGGAGAAGTCCTTGACCAGCATCGGCCCGTCAGGGTGATGGAAGCTGACGTTGTCCAGCACCATCACCTGCTTGCCGGACTTTTCCGCCGCTTCGATCTGGATGTTGGCCTTGCCCTGACGCTCACGGCGTTCGCCACGCTCCACACGCAAGGCTTTCAGCGCACGTACACGGCCTTCGTTGCGGGTGCGGCGGGCCTTGATGCCCTGACGAATCCACACCTCTTCCTGGGCCAGACGCTTGTCGAACAGCGCATTGGCGGTTTCTTCGGCGGCCAGTGCGGCCTCCTTGTGCACCAGGAAGCTGGCGTAGTCGCCGTTCCAGTCGATCAGGCCGCCACGGTCCAGCTCAAGGATACGGGTGGCCAGGTTCTGCAGGAAGGAACGGTCGTGGGTAATAAACAGCACCGCACCGTTGAAGCCACGCAGGGCTTCTTCGAGCCAGGCGATGGCACCGATGTCCAGGTGGTTGGTGGGCTCGTCGAGCAGCAACAGGTCGGGCTCGGACACCAGCGCCTGTGCCAGCAGCACACGGCGGCGCCAGCCACCGGACAGCTCGGCCAGGGTCTTGTCGGCGGGCAGCTGCAGGCGGCTGAGGGTGCTCTCTACCACCTGCTGCAGGCGCCAGCCATCACGGGCTTCCAGCTCGTGCTGGACGTGCATGAGCTTTTCCAGGTCTTCGTCACCCTGGATGTTCATGCTCAGGTGATGGAACTGCGCCAGCAACTCGCCCACGCCGTCCAGGCCAGCAGCCACCACGTCGAACACCGTACGCGCGTCGGCCACCGGCAGTTCCTGCGGCAATTCGCCAATCTTCAGGCCCGGGGCACGCCAGATTTCACCGTCATCGCCCTTCTGCTCGCCCTTGACCAGGCGCAGCATGCTCGACTTGCCGGTGCCGTTGCGGCCGATGATGCACACCCGCTCGCCACGAGCGATCTGCCAGGACACTTTGTCCAGCAGCGGCATGGCGCCGAATGCGAGGGACACATCGCTGAATTTGAGCAGGGTCATGTTGGTCTCCATAAATCGGGCGCGCATTCTACCTGACTTGGCCCTCGACGGCATCCGCCAGGCCAACCGGCGAGTGCCGGGCGACATCCGGTCGAACTTAATATCCCGATACAAGCACAGTGCTTTCACCCGCTGCCGGCAAACAGCTAAGCTAAGGCAATAGCTTTCAACAGTGCTGGCTCCGCCGTCACTTCCCCATGGTTCAACTGCCCGGACGTATCATGCGCAGCCGCCTGTTACATATTGCATCCTGCCTGCTGCTTACCGCTGCCACCTGCGCGGCGCAGGCCACCGACCTGACCCTGCAACGCCAGTACTACGACGAAGCCAAGCGTGCGCTGGCCAAAGGCGACAAAGGCCCGTACCTGCGTTACGCCCAGGCCCTGAACGACTACCCGCTGACGCCCTACCTGGCCTACGACGAACTTACCGCCCGCCTGAAAAGCGCCAGCAACCAGGAAATCGAAGGTTTCCTCGCCAAGCACGGCGACTTGCCCCAGGCCAACTGGATGAAACTGCGCTGGTTGCGCTGGCTGGCCGAACGGGGCGAGTGGGACACCTTCGTCAAATACTACGACCCCAAGCTCAACTTCACCGAACTGGACTGCCTCAACGGCCAGTACCAGCTCAGCCACGGGTTGCGTGCCGAGGGCTACGCCACGGCCGACAAACTGTGGAACGTCGGCAAGTCACAACCTGCCGCGTGCGACACGCTGTTCGGCATGTGGGCCGCCGAAGGCCAGCTGACCGAGGCCAAGCGCTGGGAACGCACCAAGCTGGCGGCCCAGGCGCGCAACTACGCCCTGGCCAACAACCTGGTCAAGACCCTGACCACCCTCGGCCCGCAAGGGCGCCTGCTGGTCGACGTGGCGCAAAAACCGGAGCTGCTCAACCAGCCGTCGCGCTTCACCCCGGTCAACGAAGCCATGTCCGACGTGGTCAGCCTCGGCCTGCGCCGCCTGGCCCGCCAAGACCCGGAGCGGGCCATGGCCTTGCTGGACGATTACGCCCAGCGCATGCACTTTTCCCGCGACGAGAAGGTGGCCATCGCCCGTGAAATCGGCCTGACCCTGGCACGCCGTTACGACCCGCGCGCCCTCGACCTGATGACCCGCTACGACCCGGAGCTGCGCGACAACACCGTCAGCGAGTGGCGCCTGCGCCTGCTGTTGCGCCTGGGCCGCTGGGAAGACGCTTACGATCTGACCAAACGCCTGCCTCAGGACCTGGCCAGCAGCAGCCGCTGGAAGTACTGGCAGGCTCGCAGCCTGGAGCTGGCACAGCCGAACAACCCGCAGATCCCGCTGCTGTACAAGACCGTGGCGCGTGAGCGCGACTTCTATGGCTTCCTGGCTGCCGACCGGGCACAAACACCGTACCAGCTGAACAACAAGCCGCTGCTGCTGAGCCCGCAACTGGTCAAGAAGGTACGCAACACACCCGGCATTCAGCGCGCGCTGGAATTCCATGCCCGCGGCCAGATCGTCGAAGGCCGCCGCGAGTGGTACCACGTCAGCCGCCACTTCACCCGCGACGAAATGGTTGCCCAGGCGCGCCTGGGCTATGAGCTGCGCTGGTACTTCCCGGCCATCCGCACCATCAGCCAGGCGCAGTACTGGGACGATCTGGACATCCGCTTCCCGATGGCCCACCGCGACACGCTGGTGCGCGAAGCCAAGGTTCGCGGCCTGCATTCGAGTTGGGTATTCGCCATCACCCGCCAGGAAAGTGCATTCATGGAGGATGCGCGCTCACCGGTGGGTGCCAGCGGCCTGATGCAACTGATGCCGGCCACAGCCAAGGAAACCGCGCGCAAGTTCAGCATCCCCCTGGCGTCACCGGCGCAGGTACTGAACCCGGACAAAAACATCCAGCTGGGCGCCGCGTACCTGAGCCAGGTGCACAGCCAGTTCAACGGCAACCGTGTGCTGGCTTCGGCGGCCTACAACGCAGGGCCCGGGCGTGTTCGCCAGTGGCTGAAAGGCGCCAAGCACCTGAGCTTCGATGTGTGGGTGGAGTCGATCCCGTTCGACGAAACACGCCAGTATGTGCAGAACGTGCTGTCGTATTCGGTGATTTACGGGCAGAAGCTGAATTCGCCGCAGCCGCTGGTGGATTGGCATGAGCGGTATTTCGATGACATGTAAGGTTTGTTGAGCCTGAACCGGCCTCTTCGCGGGTAAACCCGGGAAGAGGCCGGTTCAGCAAACCAAGTTACTCCAGAACTTCGACTTCCATCCCTACCTCAAGCCACCCACTGCCATCTACGGCTAGGTTCTGCCCGAACAGCACATCCCCCTCCTTCTCGCGAAAGGTCTTGAGCGTGGCCATAGGCTCCCGGTCGGCACTGCGCTCCCCGGTAGCCGGGTCAATCGTGGTAAAGATGCACCGCACACTCGGTTTGAGCACACGAAACACCAAGCTGCCGATACGAATCCGCTTCCAGCCATCTTCGGCGAAGGGTTCAGCGCCCTGCACCACTAGGTTGGGCCGAAAGCGCAGCATCTCCATGGGCCGGCCAACACGCCGACTGAGCTCATCGAGCGAGCCCTGGCCAATCAGCAGCAAGGGGAAACCATCCGGAAAGGCCGCCCGGTCACTGTTGAAACCATAACCATTGGGCAGGTAGCGCGCACGCTGCTCCGGGCAATGCACCAGGCGCACGGCCTTGCCCAGCAGTTCGCTCAGCCAGGCCGCCACTTCATCGCCTGCATCGGGCACTCGCAACGTATCGCGCCAGATGGTCACACCACGCAGGGCTTCGTCGGCAGCGGGTACAGGTACCCGCAATGGTGCCTGCCCAGGCGCCTGTAGCAGCAACTCGCCACTGTCGCCTTCACACGCCTGCAACTGGCCAAGTTGTGGCCATGCGCGCTGGGTCAGGAAGCGTCCGTTTTCTTCCTCGACCACCATCCAGCGCCGGTCACCCTGCAGCCCCAGCAACCCAACCGGTGAAGCCTGCAGGCTCTGCGCCTGCCCCGACTTCACCGGGTATCGATACAACTCACTGAGAAACATCCCTGCTGCCTCGCGTCATGCCAAAAGCCAAGCTTATACCTGGCCGGCCCAGGGTTCACGCAGTGGCGGTGTCCAGTAGCAGGCGTTGCTTGACCACGTCGACCAGGCGATCGGGCTGGAACTTGGACAGGAAGTTGTCGCAACCCACCTTTTTCACCATGGACTCGTTGAAACTGCCCGACAGCGAGGTGTGCAGCACTACGTAAAGCTGGCGCAGGCGTGCATCACTGCGGATCTCGGTGGTCAGCCGGTAGCCGTCCATTTCCGGCATTTCGGCATCGGTAAATACCATCAGCAGCTTCTCGCACACGTCTTCGCCGGCATCGGCCCAGCCCTTGAGCATACGTAGCGCTTTCAGGCCATCACTGGCCACATGCAGTTTCACGCCTAACTGGGACAGCGTATCGCGCAACTGCGCCAAGGCCACGCTGGAGTCATCCACCAGCAGCACCTCACGGCCACGCGCCCGGGCCAGCACCGGGTCGGCGAGTTTGTCGCCAGAGACCCGGGCGTTGTACGGCACGATCTCGGCCAGCACCTTCTCTACGTCGATAACCTCCACCAGCTTGTCATCGACCTTGGTGATGGCGGTCAGGTAGTGTTGGCGCCCGGCACTGGAAGGCGGCGGCATGATCGACTCCCAGTTCATGTTGACGATGCGGTCCACACCACCGACCAGGAAGGCCTGCACCGAGCGGTTGTACTCGGTGACGATGATGGTGCTGTCCGGCCCCGGTTGCAGCGGGCGCATGCCAATCGCCTGGGACAGGTCGATCACCGGCAGCGTCTGCCCGCGCAGGTTGACCACACCGCAGACGAAGGCGTGGCGCTGAGGCATCAAGGTCAGTTTGGGCAGTTGCAGCACCTCCTGCACCTTGAACACGTTGATCGCGAACAACTGGCGACCGGCCAGGCGAAACATCAGAATTTCCAGGCGGTTCTCACCCACCAATTGCGTGCGTTGGTCTACCGTGTCGAGAATGCCAGCCATTGGAAAACCCCCAGGCTTGAGTCGGAAAAGGTGAAATCATCTACCCTGTATCGGCGGTTTCACGCGCACCTTGACCCTTGCGGGAAAATACCGCCAAGGCAATTGATATCACTTTACCATCATGCTTTACTGCGGGCACACCGGGATAAACCGAGGGGGCTGCAAAAGTTCCCCACCCTGGCCCCGCATCAGGGAAACCCTTAGTCGCAATCGGGCGAAACCTGATGTTCGCGATATCCTTTAGCCATTAATGTGACGCCATTCTCACTGCATGAATGGAGTCAGGCTTTTGCTAGCTATCGTTTCGGCGTGCCCGCCCCCTGCGCCTACCCCACGCGCGGGGACCTGACAATGGACACTGCCTTATCGTTCGACGACGCCCTCCAGGGCTTCCTGCTGGATGCCCAGGTACTGCTGACCCAGGCCCAGGAATGCCTGCAGCATCTGGAACTGATCGACAATGATCCGGATGCCTGCCGCTGCCTGGACAACGTCCTCGACAGCCTCGCCCGTCAGGCCACACGCCTGGGCCTGCGTGAAGTCGCCCATTACACCACTGCCCTTCAACAGCTGCTCGCCCCGGCCTGCCACGGTGGTTGCCTGCAACGTGCAGCCCTACCCGCGATAGGGGAGTGCCTGACCCTGCTGGCCTGGCAACTGGAACTGGTCGACCCCCGTACCGGGCGGCTGAACCTGGACATCGGCGAGCAACTGGTGCTACTGGGTGAGTTGGCGAAGGTCGTGCAACAACCTTTAGCGTCAACCTGTACGTCATGCGATGAGCAAGGCAGCGTGTGCATTCACACCCCTGGTGAAGTGGCAGCCAGCAGCCGCCCTGACCGCTCTAAACCGGCGCTCTAATTGACGCAGTGTGCAACTAAGTACCGTTGTTCAAGCCCCACCATGGTCAAACTTGGAAAGTTCTGCAGGTTTTTAGTGGCCCAACTTGAACCCTGAGCACGCTAGTTGCAGCACAAGTGCGTACTGCACGATTAACGGGTGGCACTTTGCTACCCGAAAAGACCGGACCAGCAGGCGTTTCAAAGCGTTTCCCAGCCGCGACCGATGCAATGCAAAGTGGTAATATGCGCCCCCACAAAGGCTTGCAACCTGAAGCAAGGTTGAAAGATCACGCATTCGAAAAAACATCGAAAGTACTGCGCCAAAGCCTCTGACCAGCATTGTGCAAGGCCTCCATCAGCAATACTTCAGTGGCTTTCCTACTTATGTTCCCACGCTTGAAGACTTCTCTGCGTTGCTGCTCCCGCGCTGCCCTGCTGCGTTGGGCAACGGTCGGGCTGTGCGTGGCCTCGCTGGTTGCGAACCTGGCGCTGTACCTGGCCAACCAGGCCATCCCGGCCAGCCTGCTGGTGCTACAGCTGGCCGCCACGCTGGGCGCCGCCGTTCAACTGGGGCTGAGCGCCAGGTCGATCAGCCTGCGCCCGGCCGAACTGGCCGAGCGCATGCTCAAGGTGCAGGAAGACGAACGTCAGCACCTGAGCCGGGAACTTCACGACGACATCGGCCAATTGCTCACCGCTGCGAAGCTGCAGTTGCAGTGGCTGCAGCGGCGTATGCCCGACGAGCTGCAGGGCCACTGCGATGCCCTGCGCGGCACGCTGGATGACACCCTGGGCAACGTGCGCGATGTGTCCGCCCTGCTCAACCCCCGGCAGCTCGCCAGCCTTGGCCTGGAAGCCAGCCTGCGCGCGCACCTGGTACGTACCCTGGCCAGCAGCGGCGTGCACTGGAGCCTGGCGTGCAACCAGCGCCTGGGCGGCATCGACGAAGCCGTGGCCATGGCCGTGTTCCGCATTACCCAGGAGGCGGTGACCAATATGTTGCGCCACGCCCAGGCACACAACCTGGTCATCCGCCTGCAGCGCACCCCTGAAGGGCTGGCATTGTCGATCCACGACGATGGCCGCGGCTTCATCCCCGCCCGGCACCCGGCCGAGGCAGGCCAGCGCGGCCTTGCCGGCATGCAGGAGCGGGTAACCGCGTTGCAGGGCAGCCTCGACATCACCAGCCAGCCTGGCCTGGGTACGCAGATCGAAGCGATGTTCCCCTGGCCCCCGCGCAGCCAGCAACGCGCCCGGAGTACTGCCACCCATGACCTGTAGACTGCTGCTGGTTGACGACCATTCGCTGATCCGCGCCGGGGTGCGCGCGCTGGTCTGTGACATCCCTGGCTATCACGTGATCGGCGAAGCCGACGATGGCGGTCAACTGCTCGAACAGGTGCGCACGCTGGCGCCCGACATCGTCTTGCTGGACATTTCGATGCGCTCCACCAGCGGCCTGGACGCCCTGACTCAACTGCGGGCCAGCGGCAACGCCTGCAAAGTGCTGATTCTCTCGATGCACACCGACCCCGACCTGATCATGCGGGCGCTGGAAAGCGGCGCCCACGGCTATCTGCTCAAGGACACCAGCGCCACCGAACTGGAGCAGGCCCTGAGCGCGGTGCGCAACGGCGAGCGCTACCTCAGCCCAGCCATCGCCCACACCGTCATCAACCAGGCGTTACGGCACACCAAACAGGGCAAGCAGGCCGCTGGCGAGCGGCATAACCTCACGGCCCGGCAACTGGAAATCCTGCGCCTGATCGTGCGCGGCAAGTCCACCCGGGAAATCGCTGCGGGCCTTGGCCTGTCTATCAAGACGGTCGAAACCCACCGCTCGCAAATCATGAAGCGGCTGCAGATTCATGACGTGGCTGGCCTGGTACTGTTTGCCGTACGCGAGAAAATCATCAGCCTGGACGACTGAGCAATGGCGACCCGGCCGGCAGGTGCAGGCGTATCGCGGATGGCCTGGCCTGAAAGCGCAGGTTGTCGGCCTGCAACGGCTCGCCATCGAGGTTGATATCCAGCCCCTGCGAACTCTTGATTTCCACCCAGGGCAACCTCGCCCGAACGAACAGGCCATCGCCGGCCAGCAGATCGCGCAAAGCCCCGACCACTTCCTGCGGCGCAGGTAGGATGGCGATGTCCAGCAAACCGTCGTTCACCACCGCTTCAGGGCATAGCACCTGCCCTCCCCCAGCCTGGCGGCCGTTACCGATACCCAGCGCCAGCAAGCTCCCTTGCCACTGAAAGTCTGGCCCTTGCAGTTCCGCCGAAGCTGCCTGCAGTTCGCTGAAGCGCGACAAGCCGGTGAACAGGTAGGCGGCCGCCCCCAGCACTTTTTTCAGGTCTTCGGAGGTGTTGGCGGTGACCTGGCTGCCGAATCCGCCTGTGGCCATGTTAAGGAACAACTGGTCGCCAGCCTGGCCCAGGTCTATTGCCTGGGCCGGTGTGTTCAGCAACGCCAGAGCCGCAGCAGGCTCCAGCGGTATACCTGCGGCTCGGGCGAAGTCGTTGGCAGTGCCAAGGGGCAACAGCGCCAGGCTGGCATCAGCGCCGGCCAGCCCCATGGCTTCGGCCACGTCGCGCAAAGTGCCATCCCCACCACCGGCAACAACATGGCTGTAGCCCGCGCTCAGCGCCTCGCCGACCAGCCGCTGCGCATCACCCGCCTCCCAGGTGACACGTACATCCAGTGCCCAGCCGGTATCGCGCAGGTCGTGCACAGCGCTGCGCAATTCTTCGTTCATCGCCTGCTTACCGTGCAGGATCAGCATTGCCTTGCGCCCTTGCATTGCGCGTCTCCGTGAAGTTGAACCACCCAGATCTCGACCATGCGCAGCCAGGGATCGTTGCATGGGTGCAAAAAAATAACGAAGCCGACGCGGTCTTTTTCCCACACCCGACAATGCGCGGCTATGCTCAGAAAATGAACTTTTGACAAGTTTTTGACCCAGGCCAACATTTTTCCCAGGGAAGTCAGCCTTTTGACCTCTGTTCGCCGGGCCAATCTCGATCCTGGCCATGGACGCGCCACCGGCAGTGGTGTGCATAGCGCCGCCGATGGGCGCGTCTTTTCATCCGCAGCTTTCAGCGAGGATTCCGGGTCATGCGCATTCTCTGGACACTGCCGTACCTGCCTTGGCCAACGACCAGCGGCAGCAAGACCCGGCAATACCACCTGATGCGCGCACTGGCACAGCAAGGCCACCGCATTACCCTGCTGGTGCAATCGAAAATCCCGCTCAGCGATGCGGCCCGCGAAGCCCTGGAGCCGCTACTCGAACGGCTGATCGTGCTACCCCGTCGGCCACTGCACAGCCCGCTGAACCTGCTGGCCTCGCCGATTATCGACTACCCCATGCGGGCGATCATCAATGGCCTGTCCCCTTGCCTGCGGCACCGCTTCGAGCAATTGCTGGACGAACCGTGGGACGTGATCCAGATCGAGCACAGCTACAGCTTTCAGCCGTTCGAAAAGGCTTTGCAGGCGCGCGGGCTGCCCTACATGCTCAGCGAGCACACGCTGGAGTCCGTGATGGGCGGTGCCTGCCACGACCGCCTGCCGCTCTGGCTGCGCCCGCTCAATGCCTTTGACCGCTGGCGCTACCGGCGCTGGGAACAGCGGGTGCTGCGCCAACCTACCGAGCTGGTGGCGGTCAGCGCACACGATGCCGAGCTCATCGCGCAGATCAGCGGGCGCCCGGTGAACGTGGTGGTCAATGGTGTGGATTGTGATTTCTACCAGCACGTGCAACCGGCGCTGCATAGCCAACGCTTGTTGTTCGTGGGCAACTTTGAGTATGGCGCCAACCTGGAAGCCATCGAGTGGGCGCTGGAAGACATCATGCCGCAAGTGTGGATGAGCAACCCGGCGGTGCGCCTGGCGATAGCCGGGCATGCGCTGCCGATCAGCTGGAAATTGCACTGGAACGACCCGCGCATCGAATGGTTCGGTTACCGCCCTGACCTGCGCGAGCTGCAAAAGCGTTCGGCACTGTTCTTCGCCCCGCTGCGCTATGCCGGTGGCTCCAAAGTAAAAATCCTCGAGGCCATGGCCGCCGGCCTGCCGGTGATCACCACCGGCAAAGGCGTATCGGGGCTGGCCGCGAACAACGGTGAGCATTACCTGGGCAGTGATGACGGTGACCAGCTCGCCCTGCTGATCACCCAACTGCTCAACCAGCCCTGGCGCATGAGCCAACTGAGCGATGCCGGGCGGCAATTCGCCCGCCAACGCCACGACTGGAGCGTAGCGGCCCAGCAACTTGAGAACGTGCACATGCGCCTAGCCCAGGCAGCGCCTGCCGAGGCCGCGCCGCTGGGCAGTGCCTGGCTGGGCCGCTCAGCCAAGTAGCTCGCTGAAGGGGATGAACGGCACGCTATCGCCCGGTTTTGGCGTACTGCCTTCGCGCACCTCCACCAGGCCCTCGGCCCAGGCGGCACTGCGCAGCACCCCCGAGCTCTGGTTCTTGTAGATGCACACCCGGCCCTGTTCGATGCGCGCGCGCAGGTATTCGCGGCGCGTGCCAGGCTTGTGCCAGTCGAAGCCCGCTGGCATGTCGAAACGCAGCGGCGTGACATCGGCCACCCCCTGACGACGAAGCAAGTAGGGCCGGGTCAGCAGGCCAAAGGTGACCAAGGTCGAGGCCGGGTTGCCCGGCAGGCCGATCACCGGCACGCCCTGGAAGTGGCCGAACGTCAGCGGTTTGCCCGGCTTGATCGCCAGTTTCCACAACGCCAGTTCGCCGGCTTCACGCAGGGCTGCACCGAGGTAGTCGGCCTCCCCCACCGAGACTCCGCCGGTAGACAAGATAAGGTCAACGTCGCCCAGCGCCCCCAGGCAGGCACGGGTACGTGCAAGGTCATCCGGCAGGATGCCCGCATCGACCACATCGCAGCCCAGCCGCTGCAACCAGCTGACCAGCAGCCGCCGGTTGCTGTTGTAGATTTGCCCAGGGCCTAGCGGCAGGCCGGGTTCGACCAGCTCGTCACCGGTGGACAGCACCGCCACCCGCACCTTGCGCACCACATCCAGGCGACCATGGCCCAGGGTCGCCGCCAGGCCCAGTTCGATCGGCCCAAGGCGGGTGCCGGCGCTCATTACCTGCTCACCCTTGCGGGTTTCCTGGCCCTGAGGGCGTATGTTCTGCCCGGTTTGCAATGTTTCAAGAAAGCGTACCCGGCCATCTTCGAGCACCTCGGTGTTTTCCTGCATCTCGACGCAGTCGGCGCCTTCCGGCACCGGCGCACCCGTAAAGATGCGCGCGCAGGTGCCTGGCTGCAGCGGCCGTGGCGCATGCCCGGCAAAAATGCGCTGGCTGACCGGCAGCGGCTGGCCCTGCCAGTCGGCGCTGCGCAAGGCATAACCGTCCATGGCGCTGTTCGGCCAGGGCGGCAGGTCGAGCGAGGCCACCAGGTCGGTGGCCAGCACGCGGCCTTCGGCCTCGGCCAGCGGCAGGTTTTCGGTCTCGCGGATGGGCGCCGCCTCGGCCAGCGCCAGCAGTTGCTCCAGGGCCTGCTCCACCGGCATCAGCGGCCGGGCCTGGCCGGCCTCAGCCACGGCTGTCACAGGCCGCTGCCTGCTTCAGGTGCGCAACGAAGTTGCACGGGCGATGGCGGGCATCGAGCTGTTCGGCAAGGATGCCATCCCAGCCGGTACGCACGGCGTTGGTCGAGCCCGGCAGGCAGCACACCAAGGTACCGTTGGCCAGCCCGGCCAAGGCACGCGACTGCACCGTGGAGGTGCCAATGTCGGCCACGGAGATCTGCCGGAACAACTCTCCAAACCCCTCCACCTGTTTGTCCAGCAGGCAGGCCACCGCCTCGGGCGTGCTGTCGCGGCCGGTAAAGCCGGTCCCCCCCGTGATCAACACCACTTGCACGTTGTCATCGGCGATCCAGGTGGCAACCTGGGCGCGGATCTTGTACAGGTCATCCTTGAGCAGCACGCGCTCGGCCAAACGGTGGCCGGCCGCACTCAGGCGGTCGACGAACAGCTGCCCGGAGGTGTCGGTGTCGAAAGTACGGGTGTCGCTGACCGTGAGCACGGCGATGTTCAGCGCCACGAAGGGGGTATCTGCCTTGGCTTTCATGGGTGTCCGTCACAACAGGATGAGATGCCCACAGTTATATCACAGCGCACCTTTCCCGACGTTGCGCCCATGGCGATTGCCCTCGGTCAATAGGCCGGGTTTGCCGCTATGCTGCACTAAAGAAGGAACTTGCATGGACACCCTGCGTCTTAACTGACAACTAGCACCATCGCACTGGAGAAACACGATGATTCAACGGACCCTACCCGCCTTCCTGCTCGCCCTGGGCCTGGGCGCCCTTGCCGGCTGCGCTTCGCCGACCGTCATTACCCTGAACGATGGCCGCGAAATCCAGGCCACGGACACCCCGAAGTACGATGAAGACTCCGGCTTCTATGAATTCGAGCAACTGGATGGCAAGCGCACCCGCTTGAACAAGGACCAGATCCGCACCGTCAAAGAGCTCTGATCCAGGCGCCCGTTTTGCAAAGCCCCTTTAAACAACAAGGGCTTGTGTGCGAAAACGGGATGCAGTAGGATTTTGTTCATCGGAGTGTAGCGCAGCCAGGTAGCGCGTCTCGTTCGGGACGAGAAGGCCGCAGGTTCGAATCCTGTCTCTCCGACCAGATCCTGCTCGAAAAGCCCGCCTTGTGCGGGCTTTTTGTTGTGCCTGAAAACGGTCAGGCCGTCAGGCGCGAGGTCACCTCACCCAACTGCCCGGACAACCCATGCAAGCGCTGCCCGGCCTGCTCGGTATGCTGCACGGCCTGCTGGTTGGCCGTGGCAATACGGGTGATTTCGATCAGGTTGCGCGAAATGTCTTCAGCTACGCTGGTCTGCTCTTCGGCCGCCGTGGCGATTTGTCGGTTCATGTCGCGGATCGCCTCTACGGACTGGGTGATGCGCTGCAGCATCTGCCCGGCCTGCTGCACCTGCTCGGCCCCCTCCTCGCTGCGCTGCTGGCCGCTTTCGATCGCCTTGACCGCTTCTACCGCCCCCGACTGCACGGCTTCGATGATCTGGTGAATCTCGGCAATCGACGCAGCCGTGCGCTGGGCCAGGCTGCGCACCTCATCGGCGACCACCGCAAAACCACGCCCGGCTTCGCCAGCACGGGCCGCTTCGATGGCTGCGTTGAGCGCCAGCAGGTTGGTCTGCTCCGCGATGCCACGGATCACCTCCAGCACTTTGCCAATGCGCGTGCTGTCGTGCTCCAGGTCGCGGATTACCGCCGCCGTGCCGGCGATTTCGCGGTTGACCACACCGATAATGTCGATGGTCTGCTGCATCACCTGCTCGCCGGCCTGGGCGCTGTGGTCGGCGTCATCTGCCGCGCGAGCGGCCTCGGCGGCGTGGCGGGCGACCTCCTGAGCGGTGGCGGACATCTCGTGCATGGCCGTGGCCACCTGGTCGGTACGCTGGAACTGGTCGTGGGTGCCACGGGCCATGTCGCCGGCGATGCTGCGCAACTGGCCACTGGCGCCCTCCAGCTCCTGCGCGTTGTCCTGCAGGCGGCCAACGGTATCGGCAAGGAAGTCGCGCAGCGTGTTGGCAGCCCGCGCCAGGCGCCCCAGCTCATCTTCACGGCGGCTATCGACCCGGGCGGCGAAACGCCCTTGGCTCAGTTGTGCGACATACTCGATCAATTGGCGGATTGGCTCGATCAGGCTACGGTTGACCAGCCACAGGCTGAGCAGCCCCACCAGCACCGCCGAAGCCAACATCACCAGCAAGCCCAGCCATACCGTGAGCTCGGCGCTGGCGCTGATGCTGGCCGCACGCTGGCGCGCATCGGCCCGCAGCTGCTCGACCAGTTCGCTCATCTGCTCGCTGGCGGCGCGGTCCACGCCTTTGACCGCCTGGTCGCCGGCTACCGGGTCACCCCCCGCGGCAAGGAAGGCCTGGCGGCCCTGCGCATAGGCCTGGCCCAACTGCCGGTGGCTGTCACGCAGCTGCTGCAACGGCGCCTTGAGCCTGGCGTCGCTGCTGTCGATTAATTGCCCGAGCAGCGCTTGAACCTGTTGTTCACGGGCCTGGAACTGCTGCCAGTACTTGTCCATGTCTGCCGGCTGGCGCCCGCGCAGCAACACGTTCTTCCATTCCTGTACCTGAATCTTGAATTGCAGGTTGGCTTCGTCGATCAATTGCGAGGCCTGCAGCGGCCCGTCGACCAGCTCGGCATAGCCGCGCACGCTGGACGACAGGAACTGGAAACACACCAGGGCGATCAGCAACATCGCCGCCAGGCTGCCACCGAGCAGCGATAGAATTTGCACTCTGAGGGATTTACGCAACATCTAGGGTCTCGGAACCAGAGAGAGAGGGCTGGGGCCGCTGTGCAGCCCCCATGACTGGCAGGCCAAAAAAAAGCTGCCATCAAGCAATGGCAGCCAGGTCGAGCACTTACGCAACAGTTGAGGCAGATACTCTCAGGCAATTGCTACAAAAATGTTACAAAACCGCGACACCCTACCCTGTGGTGAACTGCAAGGCCGCCAAGCGCGCATACAGCGGGCTTTCCTCGATCAACTGACGGTGTGTGCCCACCGCCACCAGCCGCCCCTTGTCGATGACCGCGATCCGTTCGGCATGCTGCACCGTGGCCAGGCGATGGGCGATCACCAGCGTGGTGCGCCCGGCCATCAGGCTGGGCAACGCCTGCTGGATCAGGTGCTCGCTCTGCGCGTCGAGGGCGCTGGTGGCTTCATCCAGCAACAGGATCGGCGCATCCACCAGCAACGCCCGGGCAATCGCCAGGCGCTGCCGCTGCCCACCGGAAAGCCCGATACCGCCCTCGCCCAAGGGCGTCTGGTAGCCTTGCGGCAGCTGCCGGATGAATTCATCGGCATAGGCACCGCGGGCGGCTGCCTCGACTTCTGCCAGGGTTGCCTCGGGCCGGCCATAGCGGATGTTGGCCTCCACCGTGCCACGGAACAGCGAGGGGTTTTGCGCCACCAGGGCGAACTGGCGGCGCAGCTGGTCAGGGTCGAGGGCGGTAATCGCCTGGCCATCGAGCAGGATGCGCCCTTGCTGCGGGTCGTAAAAACGCAACAACAAATCGAACAGGGTCGACTTGCCTGCACCCGAGGGACCAACCAGGGCAACGGTCTGTCCTGGTTCGATGGCCAGGCTCAGGCCATCGACGGCCGCCACCGTAGGCCGTGACGGGTAGGCGAACACCACCTGCTGCAATTCGATGTGCCCGCTGGCCCGCTGTTTTGGTAGCGCCTGCGCCAGCTCGGGCGGCAGGATTGCACTGCGCGCAGCCAACAGTTCGGCAATACGCTCAGCGGCACCGGCGGCACGCTGCAGCTCGCCGATCACCTCACTGAGGGTACCGAAGGCGCTACCGACGATCAGGCTGTAGAACACGAACGCAGCCAGCTCGCCTGCAGAAATACGCCCGGCAATCACGTCCATGCCGCCGACCCACAACATCACCCCCACCGCCCCCAACACCAGCACGATCACCAGGGTGATCAGCCAGGCACGCTGGGCAATCCGCTTGCGGGCCACGCTAAACGCTGCTTCGACCGTGCCCGCGAACAGTTCACGGTCGTGCGCCTGGTGGTTGTAGGCCTGCACCGTCTTGATCTGCCCCAGCGTTTCGGCCACGTAGCTGCCCACATCGGCCACCCGGTCCTGGCTCTGCCGCGACAGGCTACGCACCCGACGGCCAAACAGCAGGATAGGTGCCAGCACCAACGGCAGGGCCACCACCACGATACTGGTGAGCTTGGGGTTGGTGATGAACAGCAACACCACGCCGCCGATAACCATCAACGCGTTACGCAGGAACATCGACAACGATGAGCCGATCACCGACTGCAGCAAGGTGGTGTCCGCCGTCAGCCGCGACTGGATTTCGGAGCTGCGATTGTCTTCGAAAAAGCCGGGGTGCAGGCCGATCAGGTGATCGAAAACGGCGCGACGGATATCGGCCACACACCGCTCGCCAATCCACGAGACCAGGTAAAAGCGGCTGAAAGTGCCCACCGCCAGGGCCAGCACCAGCAGCAGGAACAACCCGATGGTCTGGTTGAGCTGGTGCGCGGAGCGGGTCATGAAGCCCTGGTCCACCAACAGGCGGATACCTTGGCCCATCGACAGGGTGATGGCGGCAGTGACCACCAGGGCCAGCAAGGCCAGCAGCACTTGCCGGCGATAGGGGCGGACGAACTGCCAGGCCAGGCGCAAGGCGCGGCGCTGACGTGGGGAAACCGATTCGGGCATGGCGACGACCACAATGCGGGAGAAGCCGCAGACTACCACTCATCCAGGCTGTGGGAACGCCTGCAGGTTGCTATAGCCCATCGGTCTAACCAGTCGCTGGAGCTTTCACCTGGTTTCTGTTGGACTGTTGCTGCCGTGACACAGAAGCTGTCACAGGCCAGTCACGGCGCAGGGCTAACTTGAGCTTGAACCTGATGAGGAGACAGTGCATGAGCTTGCAGCATGGCAGTGACAACCAGAAGCCTCGGGCCACCCCGAAACCGCAGGTGTGCGGTTCGATCATCGACGCCCAGGGGCGCGAAGTGCCGATCACCGAGCAGATGATCCAGCAGGCCTGCAAGGCCCTGGAAGAAAGCCGGGCCGAGCGCGTACGCAAAGGTTGACCTACGAATTACTTGCAACCCGGCGCTCGCGCCGGGTTTTTATTGGCCGGCACTGCCTTCAACAATCTATCAGGCCAGCACCCCACCCAAGGCACTGACCAGCTGTGCCAGCTGTGGCGACTCACCCCGCAAGCGCACCGCCAGCCCTTCGATCTCGCGCCGTGGCGGGTACTGCTTGCGCAACTGGTCGAACGCCGCCCGCTGCTGCTGCGGGTCGTCGCTCAGACTGCGGCGGAAGTCCGCATCGTCGCGGCGCGGGTCATACACGGCGCGGCACAGGGTCGCCAAGGCCCAGGCCGGGTCGGTGCTGGCGTCCAGCTCAATCTGCGCCAGCGGCGGTCGGGGCAGCAAGTCTGCCAGTTGCACCTGCTCGTCCACGCCGAGGAAGCGGCACAACGCCTGATAGATCTGCGCCGTGCCACGCTGGCGGCCATCGAGGCTGTAGCCGGCAATGTGCGGCGAAGCCAGCGTGCACAGGTCGGCCAGTTGCAGGTCGACCTGCGGCTCGCCCTCCCACACATCCAGCACCGCATGCACGTCTTCACGGTCCAGCAGCAGCTCGCGCAAGGCGGCGTTGTCTACCACCGGGCCACGACTGGCGTTGATCAGCCAGGCCCCTGGGCGCAACTGCGCCAGCTGCGCCTGGCCCAGCAAGTGCCAGGTCGGGTGCTCGCCGGCACGCTGCAACGGGGTATGCAGGCTGATCACATCGCACTGCTGCAAAATCGTCTCGAGGCTGACGTAGTCGCCACCCTCGGCGGCCTGGCGCGGCGGGTCGCACACCAGTACCTTCCAGCCCAGGCCGTGAAGCACCCGCACCAGACGGCCGCCCACCTCACCCGCACCCACCACGCCATACACGCGTTCGGGCAGTGCCACGCCATCGAGCTCGGCCAGGGTTAGTACGCTGCCCAGCACGTAGTCGACCACGCCGCGTGCATTGCAGCCGGGCGCACTGCTCCAGCGGATGCCGGCTTCGGTAAAGTAGTCCAAGTCCAGGTGATCGGTGCCGATGGTGCAAGTGCCGACAAAGCGTACGCGGCTGCCTTCGAGCAACTGGCGGTCGACCTTGGTCACCGAGCGCACCAGCAGGATATCGGCGTCCTTGACGCTGGCGGCATCGAGGCTTCGGCCCGGGTAGCGGCGAATTTCACCGAAACCCTGGAAGAAGGCATCGAGCAGCGGGATGTTCTCGTCGGCAACTATCAGCATGGCGCTCTCCTGTCTGGGGAACGCAGTGTAGGCGCAACGCGGGGCGTGTTCCAGAGCGCTTCAGTCGGCTTTTTTGCGGATCCAGTACAGGAAGGTGCCGGCGTCCTCTTGCTGCTGCAGCAATTCGTGGCCGAGGAAGTTGCAGAACTTGGGAATGTCACGACGGGTCGACGGATCGGTGGCGATGACCTTCAGCAGGCCGCCAGCGGCCAGGTTGCGCACGTGCTGGTGCAGCATCATTACCGGTTCCGGGCAATTCAGGCCGGTAGCGTCGAGGATGGCGTCGGGGGTGAAATCGGTCATGGGGGGCTCCACAAATGATCGTTATTGTCGCGCATAGGGCCGTTTCGACCAAGGGGCTGGCTTGCAGCCCCCGAAATCAGCGCGGCTTCAGGTCCAGTCTGCGCAGATGGCAAGTCACTTCCTCACGGTCGTGATACAGCTGCTTGCAGGCAATCGATACCCTGATCTTGCGCGCCTTGAATGTCGCCTCCATGCGGTCGAGCAACCGCCGCACTTCGGCATAGCGTTGCTTCATCGGCAGCTTCAGGTTGACCACTGCCTCGCGGCACAACCCCTCACCCAGCCAGGTTTCGATCAGCGAAGTGGTGCGCGCCGGCTTCTCGACGATGTCGCATACCATCCAGTCCACCGGCTGCTTCGGCTGCCAGGTGAAACCGTCGGCCATCAAGTGCTGCACCAGGCCGGTGTCCATCAGGCTTTCGGCCATCGGCCCGTTGTCGATGGCCGTCACCAGCATGCCACGACGTACCAGCTGGTAGGTCCAGCCACCCGGCGAGGCGCCCAGGTCGACACCGGTCATGTCATCGCCCAGGCGCTGTTCCCACTGCTCACGCGGGATGAACTGGTGCCAGGCCTCTTCCAGCTTGAGGGTCGAACGGCTGGGTGCCTCGCGGGGGAATTTCAGGCGCGGGATGCCCATGGGCCACAACGCGCTATTGTTGGCCGGGGCCAGGCCAACAAACACCCGCCGGCCGCTGATGAAGGTGAGCAGCAGCCGTGGCCGGCTGGCGTCGTCGACCAGGCGGCCGGCCTTTTGCAGGGCCTTGCGCAGCGGCACTTCGAACTTGCGACAGAAGGTGGACAATTCCTTGCCTTCGTTGCTGTCCAGCACTTCCAGCCACAGGCTGCCGAACACCGGGAAGTCGGCCAACTGCGCCAGCAGCACACTGATCCGGTCACTTTCCGGTAACTCGACAAAACCGCCACGGGCCCACTGCCGAGGGAAAATCAGCTCGTTGAAGCGCAGCGCCCCCATCAACCGCTCGGCACCGCCGTCTTCACTGCAGACAAACTCGGCGCTGGCACTTTGTGGCTTGCCTTTGGCATAGCCGGCAATGCCCAGGCGGGCGGCATGTTCGCTGATTTCGGCGCAAACCTCGCCCTCGAAACCGGGCCGGCAATGCATGAACAGGGTATTCATCTCTCACTCCACTACGGCTGGCGCGCAACAGGCGCCGGCAGGGCGGCGATGATAAAGGAAGATCGGAACCTGCGACATGCCCCACCGGTCCAGAAAAGGGTCAGGGGCCGCAAAGCGGTCTAACCTGACCTTTCAGCCAGGTCCGCACCGTGCGGACCGAAACAGAGCGGTGACACCGGTAAACCTTGAGTATTTGCCGGGCACCGGCGCAGAAGGAGTTGGCAATGCCCTCGCTCGATAGCCTGAACACCCTCAAGCCCCTCCAGGTCGGCAACCAGACCTACCACTATTTCAGCCTCACCGAAGCCGCCCGCCAGCTGGGTGACCTGCAACGCCTGCCCATGTCATTGAAGGTGCTGCTGGAAAACCTGCTGCGCTGGGAGGACGGTCATACCGTCACCGGCGACGACCTGCGCGCCCTTGCCCAGTGGCTGGGCGAGCGGCGCTCCGACCGCGAGATCCAGTACCGCCCGGCGCGGGTGCTGATGCAGGACTTCACAGGGGTGCCGGCCGTGGTCGACCTGGCTGCCATGCGCGCGGCCATGGCCAAGGCCGGTGGCGACCCACAGCGGATCAACCCCCTGTCACCGGTGGATCTGGTGATCGACCACTCGGTGATGGTCGACCGTTATGGCACACCGCAAGCCTTCAACGAGAACGTCGACATCGAAATGCAGCGCAATGGCGAACGCTATGCCTTCCTGCGTTGGGGCCAGAGCGCCTTCGATAACTTCCGCGTGGTGCCGCCGGGCACCGGCATCTGCCACCAGGTCAACTTGGAGTACCTGGGCCGCACGGTGTGGACCCGTGAAGCCGATGGCCGCACCTACGCCTTCCCCGACACCCTGGTGGGTACCGACTCGCACACCACCATGATCAATGGCCTGGGCGTGCTCGGCTGGGGTGTCGGAGGCATCGAGGCAGAGGCGGCCATGCTCGGCCAACCCGTGTCGATGCTGATACCCGAAGTGATCGGTTTCAAGCTGACCGGCAAGCTGCGCGAAGGTATCACCGCCACCGACCTGGTGCTGACGGTTACGCAAATGCTGCGCAAAAAAGGCGTGGTCGGGAAGTTCGTCGAGTTTTACGGCGATGGCCTGGCCGAGCTGCCATTGGCCGACCGGGCGACCATTGCCAACATGGCGCCGGAATACGGCGCCACCTGCGGTTTCTTCCCGGTCGACCAGGTGACCCTGGACTACCTGCGCCTGTCGGGCCGCCCCGAAGCGACCGTGCAACTGGTCGAGCACTACTGCAAAGCCCAAGGCCTGTGGCGCCTGCCTGGGCAGGAGCCGCTGTTCAGCGACAGCCTGGCGCTGGACATGCACGAGGTCGAAGCCAGCCTGGCCGGGCCTAAACGCCCGCAGGACCGCGTGGCACTGGGCCAGGTCAGCCAGGCCTTCGACCACTTCATCGAACTGCAACCCAAGCCACTGGCGAAGGAAGTCGGCCGCCTGGAAAGCGAGGGTGGCGGTGGCGTAGCGGTAGGCAACGCCGACCAGGCGGGCGAGATCGACTACAACCATGCAGGCCAGACCCACACGCTGCGCGATGGTGCAGTGGTGATTGCCGCGATCACCTCATGCACCAACACTTCAAACCCCAGTGTGATGATGGCCGCCGGGCTGGTGGCGAAAAAGGCGCTGGAAAAGGGCCTGCAACGCAAACCCTGGGTCAAGAGTTCGCTGGCACCGGGCTCCAAGGTGGTCACCGACTACTTCAAGGCCGCCGGGCTCACCCCCTACCTCGACCAGTTGGGCTTCGACCTGGTCGGCTATGGCTGCACCACCTGCATCGGCAACTCCGGTCCGCTGGATGAAGCGATCGAGAAAGCCATCGGCAGCGCCGACCTCACCGTGGCGTCAGTGCTGTCGGGCAACCGTAACTTCGAAGGCCGTGTGCACCCACTGGTCAAGACCAACTGGCTGGCCTCGCCGCCGCTGGTGGTGGCCTACGCCCTGGCCGGCAGCGTACGGCTGGACCTGACGTGTGACCCGCTGGGTACCGGCAAGGACGGCCAGCCGGTTTACCTGCGCGACATCTGGCCCAGCCAGCAGGAAATTGCCGAAGCCGTCGCCAAGGTCGACACGGCGATGTTCCACAAGGAATATGCCGAAGTGTTCGCCGGCGATGCGCAATGGCAGGCCATCGAGGTACCGCAGGCCGCCACCTACGTGTGGCAGCCCGACTCCACCTATATACAGCACCCACCGTTCTTCGACGGCATCAGCGGCCCGCCGCCGCAAATCGTCGACATCCAGGGTGCGCGTGTGCTGGCGCTGCTGGGCGACTCGGTGACCACCGACCACATCTCACCGGCCGGCAACATCAAGGCCGACAGCCCCGCCGGGCGCTACCTGCGTGAGCAGGGGGTGGAGCCACGCGATTTCAACTCCTACGGTTCGCGGCGTGGCAACCATGAAGTGATGATGCGCGGCACCTTCGCCAACATCCGCATTCGCAACGAAATACTGGCGGGTGAAGAAGGCGGCAACACCTTGCATGTGCCCAGCGGCGAGAAGTTGTCGATCTACGACGCAGCCATGCGCTACCAGCAGGAAGGCACCCCGCTGGTGGTGATTGCCGGCCAGGAATACGGCACCGGCTCAAGCCGCGACTGGGCAGCCAAGGGCACCAACCTGCTGGGGGTCAAGGCCGTGCTGGCGGAAAGCTTCGAGCGTATTCACCGCTCCAACCTGGTGGGCATGGGCGTGCTGCCGCTGCAGTTCAAGGCCGGTGACGACCGCAAGCAACTGGGGCTGACCGGCAAGGAGCAAATCGATGTGCTGGGTTTGAATGGCGCGCAGATCCGCCCGGGCATGAGCCTGCCCTTGCGCATCACCCGCGAGGATGGGCAGCAGGCGCAGGTCGAGGTGCTGTGCCGTATCGATACCCTGAATGAGGTGGAGTACTTCAAGGCAGGGGGGATTTTGCATTATGTGCTGCGACAGCTGATTGCCGGCTAAGTCAGCAAAGCCTGGGGCCACCGCACAGCGGCCCCAGGCAGGGCTGGCATGCCTGCAATCGTTCACATTAAATAATCATTCAATAAAACCAGTCCCTTGCCGATACCTGTCGAAAGCCTTGCGGACTATCAACCCATGCGTAACAACCAGCCGATTACCCAGAGAGAACGGACTTTCCCTGCCCAGCAGCGGTTGATCTCCACCACCAATGCCAAGGGTGTGATCACCTACTGCAACGATGCCTTCATCGAAATCAGTGGGTTCACCCGCGAAGAGCTGACCGGTGCGCCGCACAACCTGGTGCGTCACCCCGACGTGCCGCCCGCCGTGTTCGCTCATATGTGGCAAACGCTCAAGCAGGGCCAACCCTGGATGGGCATTGTCAAAAACCGCTGCAAGTCTGGCGACCACTACTGGGTCAATGCCTATGTCACGCCGATCTACGACAACAACCAGGTCGTGGGCTTCGAGTCCGTGCGGGTCAAGCCCACCGCCGAGCAGATCCGTCGCGCCGAGGCGCTGTACCAGCGCATCAATCAGGGCAAGCCGCCAGTACCGCGCCGCGACAAGTGGCTGCCAGTGTTGCAGGACTGGCTGCCATTCATCCTGATCAGCCAGGTAGGCTTCCTGATCGGCAACTGGCTTGGCCACTCCTGGGGCTTCGCCTTGGCCGCCGGGCTTTCCGTACCGTTGGGCCTGCTTGGCCTTGGCTGGCAGCAGCGCGGCCTGAAGCGCTTGCTGCGCCTGGCCGAACAGACCACCTCCGACCCGCTGATCGCACAGATGTTTACCGACAGCCGTGGTGTGCAGGCGCGCCTGGAAATGGCCATGCTCAGCCAGGACGCACGCCTGAAAACCTGCCTGACCCGCCTGCAGGACAGTGCCGAACACCTCAGCGAACAGGCGCGCCAGTCCGACGCCCTGGCGCACAAGAGCTCCTCGGGGCTTGAGCGTCAGCGAGTAGAAACCGAGCAGGTCGCCGCTGCAGTCAACCAGATGGCCGCCACCACGCAGGAAGTGGCTAACCATGTGCAGCGCACCGCCGACGCCACCCAGGAAGCCAACCGCCTGACCAGCCAGGGGCGGCAGATTGCCGGGGAAACCCGCGATGCCATCGAGCGCCTGTCGGCAGCGGTGGGCGAAACCGGCCAGACGGTGACCCAGCTGGCCAAGGACAGCGACGAAATTGGCGGTGTGGTCGACGTGATCAAGGGCATCGCCGACCAGACCAACCTGCTGGCGCTTAACGCAGCGATCGAAGCGGCGCGCGCCGGGGAAATGGGCCGTGGTTTTGCCGTTGTGGCTGATGAAGTGCGCCAACTGGCTCAGCGCACTGCTGAGTCCACCGGTCAGATCCATGGCCTGATTGCAAAACTGCAACAAACTGCCAGCAACGCCGTACTGACCATGGAAACCGGCCACCGCCAGGCGCAGGAAGGCGTCGACCGGGTGATGCAGGCTGACGAGGCACTGGTAGGGATCAGTGAAGCAGTCGCCAACATCACCGACATGGCCACCCAGATTGCTGCAGCGACCGAAGAGCAGACCGCAGTGGCAGACGAGATCAGCCGCAACATCAGCACCATTGCTGAACTGGCCGACCAGACCGCCGAACAGGCGTTGCACTCGGCACTGCTCAGCGAAGAGTTGACCAGCACGGCGGGGAGCCAGTATTCGCTGGTGGAGCGTTTCAACCGTTAAAGCATCGTGCAGCACCGACAGGCATAGCGTAAGCCTGATTACCTGCGTTACCAATCCAGCCGCAACCGGCTCTCGAAATACCGCTCTTCCCCGCTCAACGGGTCCTTGAAGCGCAGGCTCTGTGCCAGCAGTTTCAAAGGCCGCTGATAGTCATCTTCTTCGTTCAGCAACTGCGGATAGAACGGGTCGTTGCTGATCCCCGCCCCCAACGCCGCCATGTGCACGCGCAATTGGTGGGTCTTGCCGGTTACCGGCGACAACCCATAGCGCCACAGCTCACCGTTCTTCTCCAACACCTCGGCCAGGGACTCGCTGTTAGCCTCCCCTTCTACCTCATGCATGCGGAAAAACGGCTCGCCATGCACCAGCCGGCTTTTGTGTACCAGCGGATACTCATGCTGCGGCATGGCTGCGGCAATGGCCTGGTAGCGCTTGTCGATACGCCGCTCGGGGAACAGGCGCTGATAAGCACTGCGGCTGTGCGGGTTGGCAGAAAACAGCACAAGCCCGGCGGTGTGGCGGTCGATACGGTGCAGCGGCACCAGGTGCGGGTTATCCAGACGACGGATCAGGCGGCGCAGCAAGGTCTGCTCGACGTATTCACCGGTTGGCGTCACCGGCAGGAAATGCGGCTTGTCGGCCACCACCAGGTGCTCATCCACATGCAGGACCGTTTCCTGCACCGGGATTGGTCGCTCGTTCGGCACTTCACGGAAATAGTGCAGACGCATACCGCGCTTGTATGGCAATTCGGCAGAAACCGCCCGCCCCTCGGCATCCAGCACCCGGCCACGGGCAAAACGGTCGAGCCACTGGGCGCGATCGATAGCCTTGAAATGGTCACACAGGCAATCGAGCACCGTCGCCCAGTTACCGGGGGGCAGGCACACCGTGCTGGCTTGCTGGCGGGCGGGGTCGAAAGGCGTGATCATGGCAGGGCTCGAAACATTCACGGCCGCGCATTATCCCCCAAGCCCGCGCACTCAACCAGCCTGGCCTATGGCCTCGCTGCGCTCCTTCAGCCAGCGCAGCACCTGCACCGGCTCCCAGCGGCCTGGGTCGTAAAGGGCGTACAGCAACCCTTGGTAACCCACTACATCCAGCCCCCGGTGGTAACCGGCACGCTGGAACAGGGCCTCGATCTCGGCGAAACAGGTATTGAAGTGGACCTTGCCGAACGGGGTACGGTCATCGGTGACCAGGCCTTCGAGGCGCAGTTCCAGCACGGCATCGGCCACCCGCTCCACGGGCATGCGGTTGACGCTGTACTTGAGTTGCTCGACGTTGAGCATGGGTTCACCTCGATACTGTATTTATATACAGCATACGAACATCCCCTTGCCGTCGTCAATCCGGTTCATTGCAGCCCCGGCAGATAGCCGCCGCCCTTGCGAACGGTCAGCACCTGTCTCCGGGGCGTGCCGCACGTCACGGAAAGGTGTACCCAGCGATCGAATTCGAGGATCAACTGGTCGAAAGCGATGGTGCTGTTACTGATTCTGCGCACGGTATCGCGCGGGCTGACTTCAATCACCGTGAAATCTGCCGCCAGGCCCTGAACGTGCTGGCTATTCGGGGAGCCGCCGATCAGCTGGTTAACCTTCTCGCTACGGTAGCCGCTGCTGATGATGATGGGTGCGTCGAACAGCGCACGCACCTGCTCGAGCACCCCGCACAGCAACTGCAGGTTGGCGCGGGCTTGCGGCGGTGGCGTGTTATCAAAACCGTCCCTGGCGGCGAGCTGGGAAACGATCATTTCATCAAGCGTGAAATGCGGGGTGATCAACATGGCGAGGCTCCCGATGACTGAATATAGGCACCGGATCATCAGCTCACCGTCATCACCTTGGAGCAGGGACGCAGCTCCCCTGGAGCCATCACTGCGCGAGAAACGCCACCACCTGCTCGGCATCGAACGGCCAGTGCAACTCGCCGCCGTTGTCGCAGCGCCGCAGCACCGGAATGATCAGGCCATAACGGTCGAACAGGGCCTCGTTCTCGGCGATGTCGACCAGTTCAACCAGCAGGCCATGATCGACAAAGGGCATCAGCACGGCCTCGGCCACTTCGCACAGGTGGCAGCCGAGGGTGCCGAACAGTTGGCATTCAGGCAGCATGGAGTACGTTCCGGTATGGCTGGGAAAAACCTATTCTAGGTCCGTCCCGCCATCCGTGCACCTGACCTGGCTCAATCCTGGCTGGTGGCACCAATGCGGTGCAGTGACAGGTCCGCGCCCTGGAACTCCTGCTCATGGTTCAAGCGCAGGCCATGAAACGCGCGAATTGCCCCGTACACGGCAAAGCCACCGGCCAAGGCCACAACCACACCCATCAGGCTGCCCAACAACTGGCTGGCCAGGCTGACACCGCCCATCCCACCCAGGGCTGTCTGACCGAATACGCCGCAGGCAATTCCCCCCCAGACGCCGCACAGCCCGTGCAACGGCCACACCCCCAGCACGTCGTCGATCTTCCAGCGGTTTTGCGCTGCGGTGAAGGTCCAGACGAACAGTGCGCCCGCCACCAAGCCTGTGGCCAGCGCACCGATCGGGTGCATCAGGTCGGAGCCGGCGCAGATGGCCACCAGGCCGGCCAACGGCCCATTGTGCAGGAAGCCCGGGTCGTTGCGCCCGGCCAGCAGGGCCGACAGGGTGCCGCCGACCATGGCCATCAATGAATTGATCGCCACCAGGCCGCTGACGCCCTGCAACGTCTGGGCGCTCATCACGTTAAAGCCGAACCAGCCGATGATGAGGATCCACGAACCCAGCGCCAGGAAGGGAATGCTCGACGGTGCAAACGCCACCAGCCGGCCATCGCGGTAGCGCCCGCGGCGCGCGCCCAGCAACAGCACCGCCGCCAACGCCAGCCAGCCGCCCATCGCATGCACCACCACGGACCCCGCAAAGTCATGGAACGGCGCGCCGAAGCGGGCCTGCAGCCAAGCCTGCACGCCAAGGTTGCCGTTCCACACCACACCTTCAAAAAACGGGTAGATGAACGCTACGATCAACGCCGTGGCGCACAGCTGCGGCACAAAGCGCGCCCGCTCGGCAATGCCGCCGGAGATAATCGCCGGTATCGCCGCCGCGAATGTCAGCAGGAAGAAGCACTTGACCAGCGCATAGCCATGATCGGCCGCCAGCGTCGCCGCTGGCTGGAAGAAGTTGACGCCATAGGCGATCCAGTAGCCTATAAAGAAATACACCAGCGCCGAGATGGCAAAATCGCTGAGGATCTTCGACAAGGCGTTGACCTGGTTCTTGTGGCGCACCGTGCCCACTTCGAGGAACGCGAAGCCGGCATGCATGGCCAGCACCAGAATGGCGCCCATCAGAATGAACAGGGTATTGGAACCGTGGACCAGAGAGTCCATCGCGCTGTGCATGTTTTCCATGAAATAGGCAGACCTGCTGAAAAAGGCACCAGGACAGTTCAAGAACCTGCATCCCTGCACCGAATCGGTGCCAGCCCCCTGCCCTGTTATGGCGAACCGGGCGGAGCCTGCGTGGTTTTTTCTTGGGTTTGTCGTGGATTGGGTTAAGGTTTATCGGTATTCGCTGCATGGGCGCCCTTAATCGGAGCAAGGCCCGCCGGCGGTGCCCCGCAACGTGGCAAACACTTAGCAAGGCCCATACCAGCACGGGCACTTGAACCTTCCGCGCGTGCTATCACTCGAATTACCAACACTCAATCGACAGGGAGAGACCCATGGCCAGCAAATCGGCAAAGACTGCACAAGAGATATTGATGGCTGACTTCCAGGCCTTGGTGCGCGACACCGAGAAACTTCTGGCCGACACTGCCAACCTGGCCGGCGACCAGGCCGACGAGTTGCGTGAACAGATTCACGACCGCCTGGCCCAGGCCCGCGAAACCCTGCAACTGACCCAGGACTCGGTGCGCGAACGCGGCCAGGCCGCACTGGGCAGCGCCGAGGAGTATGTGCAGGAAAACCCGTGGCAGGCGATCGGCATCGCCGCCGGCGTCGGCCTGTTGATCGGCCTGCTGGCCAACCGGCGCTGAGGGGTTCCCATGGAGAATGATGCCAACGGCGCCAGCGCCTCGGGCAGGCGCCTGGGCGCCGCCGCGCTGGGCCTGCTGCACAGCCACATCGAATTGTTCGGCATCGAATTGCAGGAGCAAAAGGGACGCACCTTGAGCCTGCTGCTGTTCGCCGGCCTGGCGCTGGTCTTTGCGCTACTGCTGCTGACGGCGCTGTCCGGGCTGTTGCTGGTGCTGCTGTGGGACAGCTATCGCCTGGCCGGTATCATCGGCCTGTGCGTGTTCTATGGCATCGCCGCGCTGTACTGCGGGCTGCGCCTGAAGGCGGCGGTGTTCGACGAGTCATCGCCGTTCGGCGCCACCCTCGAAGAACTTGCCAAAGACCGGGAGCGCCTGTTGCCATGAGCCTGCCAGACCTGCCAAACACGCGTAACCCGCGCGAACTGCGCAAGGCCCTGCTGCGCCTGCGCATGGAAATGCACCGCCAGGAAATCCGTCACGAGTCGGGACAACTGATGGAACCGCTGCGCCGTGTGCGCGGCATGGGCAGCTCGCTGCACGATGGCCTGGGGATCAAACATGCGCCCTTGTGGGGGATTGGCGCCGTGGTGGCGCTGGGCTTCCTCACCGGCAAAGGCGTGCGCAGCGGCAACCTGGCGCGCCTGGTGCGGCTGGGGAGCAGCTTGCTGCCGCTAGTGCGCCTGTACCTGCAAGGCAATCGCCGCCCCTGAGCCCCGAGTGACCCGCCCCCACCCGGGGGCGGTACCACCTTGCCCCTTGCGCAGATGCACACGACACGGGAAGCTAATGCCTTCGATGCACAGGAGACCGCGCCTTGGACTGGCACACCCTACTCACCCGTGAACGCCTGGGCAAAGCCCTCTATAGCGCCGATGAGCTCGGGCGCAGCCCCTTCCACAAAGATCACGACCGCATCATCTTCTCCGGCGCATTCCGTCGCCTTGGGCGCAAGACCCAGGTACACCCGGTTTCCAGCAACGATCATATCCACACGCGTCTGACCCATTCGTTGGAAGTCAGCTGTGTCGGCCGCTCGCTGGGCATGCGCGTCGGCGAAACCCTGCGCGACAGCCTGCCGGACTGGTGCGCCCCCAGTGACCTGGGAATGATCGTTCAGTCGGCCTGCCTGGCCCACGACATCGGCAACCCGCCTTTCGGCCACTCCGGCGAAGACGCCATTCGCCACTGGTTCCAGCAAGCCGCCGGGCGTGGCTGGCTGGACGGCATGAACGACGACGAGCGGGCCGACTTCCTCAACTTCGAAGGCAACGCACAGGGTTTTCGCGTGCTTACCCAGCTGGAGTACCACCAGTTCGACGGCGGCACCCGGCTGACGTATGCCACCCTCGGCACCTACCTCAAGTACCCCTGGAGCGCGCGCCACGCCGACGCCATGGGTTACAAGAAGCACAAGTTCGGCAGCTACCAGAGCGAACTGCCCCTGCTCGAACAGATCGCCCGCAAACTGGGGCTGCCACAACTGGAAGACCAACGCTGGGCGCGCCACCCGCTGGTGTACCTGATGGAGGCCGCCGACGACATCTGCTATGCACTGATCGACCTCGAAGACGGCCTGGAAATGGAGCTACTGCAATACGCCGAAGTCGAGGCGCTGCTGCTCGATCTGGTCGGTGATGACCTGCCGGAAACCTACCGCCAGCTAGGCCCACGCGACTCGCGCCGGCGCAAGCTGGCCATTCTGCGTGGCAAGGCCATCGAGCACCTCACCAACGCTGCCGCCCACGCCTTCGTCGAGCAGCAGCACGCCTTGCTGGCCGGGCAACTGGCGGGCGACCTGGTCGAGCACATGCACGGCCCGGCCAAGCGCTGCGTGCTGCAGGCCAAGGACATGGCGCGCAACAAGATCTTCCAGGACAAGCGCAAGACCCTGCACGAAATCGGTGCGTACACCACCCTAGAGATTCTGCTGAACACCTTCTGCGGTGCAGCCCTTGAACAGCATGGTGGGCGCACACCATCGTTCAAAAGCCGCCGGGTGCTGGACCTGATCGGCAACAATGCGCCAGACCCACATACCTCGTTGCACAGTGCCTTCCTGCGCATGATCGACTTCATCGCTGGCATGACCGACAGCTACGCCAGCGAAATGGCCAGCGAAATGACCGGGCGCTCCAGCCCTACGTGAGTTGTGCCTTCGGTGTGCCTCGGCTGCACCGCTCATTGCAGGAAACTTCCTACATATACTGACGGCAAATTAAACAACACGAATAAAAATCAATGAAAAGTTACCAAATGCGCTTTGACATCGAGTTAAACATACCCATTTCGTAGCCGGTTTTGTTTTATCTTGTAAGCCATTTCCCATATAGGGCTAACAGCCCATCCTCGGATGCCCGTCGACTTCCAACTGCGATAAGGTGCCACCTGTCACCCTAAACGACCGCAGGGAAGTTGAACATGCACTCCATATTTATTGTTGACGACCATCCGGTCATTCGCCTGGCCGTCCGTATGCTGCTGGAAAACCAGAACTACAAGATCGCCGGCGAGTCGGACAACGGCGTGGATGCCATGCAGATGATCCGGGAGAGCAACCCCGACCTGGTCATCCTCGACATCAGCATCCCCAAGCTAGACGGCCTGGAGGTTCTTGCCCGTTTTCAGTCGATGGCCCTGCCCTTGAAGGTTCTGGTATTGACTGCACAGTCCCCGGCATTGTTTGCCGTGCGCTGCATGCACTCCGGTGCTGCGGGTTACGTGTGCAAGCAAGAAGACCTGGGTGAACTGCTCAGTGCGATCAAGGCGGTGCTGGCTGGATATAACTATTTTCCCAGCCAGGCTATCAATAACAACCCGACTACCGGCACTGACTTGCAACTTTTCCGCCAGGTGAATGACCGCGAACTGATGGTACTGCAACTCTTCGCTCAAGGCCGCAGCAACAAGGAAATTGCCAAAGGCATGTTCCTCAGCAGCAAAACCGTCAGCACCTACAAAAAGCGGCTCATGCACAAGCTTCAGGTCAACACGCTGGTGGACTTGATCGAGATGGCCAAGCGCAACGCGCTTGTCTGAAGGTAGCCATGGCCCGCACTATCGCCCGCCTGCTGCTCGCCCTGCTGCTTTCAAGCAGCGCGACACACGCTACCAATCGCGAAGCATCGTCCTACACGTTGCTGGCACGTTCATCGGCCGGGCCGGCCCAGATCCTGTTCACGCCCGAACAACGGTTATGGCTCGAAGGCCGTCAGGAATTGGTACTGGGGACGTCGGCACCCGACTACCCGCCGTTCGACATCACCAGTGGCGGCCGCGACTACCAAGGCCTGACTGCCGAGTATGCAAGCCTGATCGGCAAGGCCCTGCAGTTACCCGTCCGGGTGCTGCGCTTTTCCAGCCGGCAGGCGGCGGTGGAGGCGCTCAGGCACGGTGATATCGATTTGCTCGGCAGCGCCAATGGTTACGAAGCGGCCAACGACGGTCTGGCGCTGTCACAGCCCTATGCCATCGACCAGCCGGTACTGGTAACGCGCGAAGATGAAAACCGGGCGATAGACACGGACCTGAACGGCATGCGCCTGGGCATGCTCTACCACTACCTGCCCAAACAGGAAGTCCTCAGCGCCTACCCCAAGGCCGAGCTGCTGGCCTTCGGCTCTTCCAGCCAGGCACTGAATGCCGTGGCATTCGGCCAGGCCGACGTGTTCATCGGCGACACCATCTCCACACACTACCAGCTCAATCGCGGCCACCTGCCACGCCTGCGCATGGCCAACTTCGGCAAGCACGAGGCCATCGGCTTCGGCTTTGCCTTGCGCCAGCAAGACACACTGCTGCTCGAGCTGGTGAACGTTGTCCTCGACAGCCAGACCCCAGCCATGCGCACCAGCATCTTCAAGCGCTGGAGCGCTGGCAGCGACCAACTGCTGAGCGACCGCCAACTGCAATTGAGCGAGGCCGAGCAACAGTGGCTGCAGCAGCACCCGGTGATGCGCGTGGCGATTGATGACACGGCTGCACCCCTCTCGTATTTCGATGATTCGGGGCATTTTCGCGGCATCACTGCCGACCTGCTGGAGCTCATCCGCCTGCGCACGGGGTTGCGCTTCGAAGTACAACGTGCCAGTGGCATTGCCGACATGATTGCCCGCCTCAAGGATGGCCGGGCCGATGTCATCGCCGCATTGGCCAGCGCCAGGGCGGCGGGGGACGATCTGCTAATCAGCCGCCCCTACCTGGAAAGCGCCTATGTACTGGTCAGCCACAAGGACAACAAGGCACCGGGCTCGCTGGAACAACTACAAGGGCACCGCATCGCCATTACCCGCTACAGCGCCATGGATGCCATGCTGTCCCGGTACTATCCGCAGATCGGCTGGGTCGAGACCGAAAGCGCGTTCTACTCCATGGCGCTGCTCAACAGTGGTGCCGTCGATGCAGTGATTACCACCCTGATCGATGCCAACCACGCCTTGGCCAGCAACCCGGAACTGGTGATCCGCTCGACGGTGGGCAGCGAACCCGCCAACTTCGCCATGGCCACCATGGCCCCTTCACCGGCCCTGCTGTCGATCCTCGACAAGGCACTGCTCAGCATCTCACCGGAAGAGCTGGGGGTTATCAACAACCGCTGGCGCGGCTTTGGCCGGCACGAAGACAGCAACGCCAAGGGTTATAGCCGCCTCGCCCTGCAGGTGGTGCTGGGCACTGCCGTGCTTCTGCTGCTGGCCTTGCTCTGGAACGCTCGCCTGCGCCTGCAGATTCGCCAGCGCCACCGCGCCGAACGCGCCCTGAACGACCAACTGGCATTCATGCGCGCCCTGCTCAACGGCACCCCCCACCCCATGTATGTGCGTGACCGCGAAGGCTGCCTGAAAAGCTGCAACTACAGCTACCTGGAAGCCGTGCAGGCCCGGGCCGATGAGGTCATTGGCAAGCAGCTCGAAAACAGCCTGTTCGACAATCCCGAGCAAACCCGTCAAATTCAGGCCGATTACCTGAAAGTCATGGCCGCCGGATCGCCGTTGATCATGGACCGCCCCCTGCGGATCAAGGGACGCGAGTTGACCATTTATCACTGGATTCTGCCGTACCGCGACTCACTGGGAGAAATCCAGGGCATCATCGGCGGCTGGATCGACATCAGCGATCGCCGCCAGCTGGTGCTGGAGCTGCGCCAGGCCAAACAACAGGCCGACGATGCCAACCGCGCCAAAAGCACCTTCCTGGCCACCATCAGCCACGAAATACGCACGCCGATGAATGCCGTGATCGGCATGCTCGAACTGGCGGTGAAACGCGCCGACCAAGGTCGGCTGGACCGTAGCGCACTCGAGCTTGCCCACCATTCGGCCAAAGACCTGCTGGGCCTGATCGGCGATATCCTCGATATCGTGCGCATCGAGTCCGGGCACCTGACCCTGGCGCCGGAGGCCGTAGACCTGGCCGCATTGGTGGAGTCGGTGGGGCGTATCTTCGAGGGCCAGGCACGCCAGAAAGGCCTGGCACTTGAGGTAATGATCATGCCAGCAGCGCGCTGCCATGCCTTGCTCGACCCCCTGCGCTTCAAACAGGTGCTGTCCAACCTGGTCAGCAACGCCATCAAGTTCACCGAGCATGGCCAGGTGCGTATCAGCGCCGACCTGCGGGACACCGACACCGGCACGCCCGCCGTACTGCATCTGGAAGTGCGTGACAGTGGCATCGGCATCCACGCCGACGACCTGCAACGCCTGTTCACCCCGTTCGTCCAGGCCAACCCGCATAGCCAGGGCGCACGCGCAGGTACCGGGTTGGGCCTGACCATCTGCCGTAACCTGTGCGAAATGATGGGTGGCGACCTGACCCTCAAAAGCCTCGAAGGGGTTGGCACCCAAGTCTGCCTGAAAATGCCGCTGCAACTGGTTGATGCACACGTGCAGCCGGCACCTCTGATCGAAAAGCTTGATGTGCCCGACCCGCGGCTGAACGTGCTGGTGATCGACGACCATCCGGCCAACCTGCAACTGATGGCGCAGCAGCTTGCCTACCTGGGCCTGGAACACGCCAGCGCCCGCGATGGCCGTGAAGGCCTGGCTGCCTGGCGGGCGGGCAACTTCGATGTGCTGGTACTTGACTGCAGCATGCCGCACATGAACGGCTACCAGCTGGCGACAGCCGTGCGCACCGAAGAGCGCCATGGCAACCGGCCACGCTGCACCATTCTTGGCTATACCGCCAACGCTCAACCAGAAGTACGCCGCAGGTGCCTGAGCGCCGGCATGGACGACTGCCTGCTCAAGCCCATCAGCCTGAGCACCCTCAGCCAGCGCCTGGCCGGCATCAACCCGCGCCGGCAGCGCAAACGCCGACGCCCCCTGTATCACCTGGATGGCCTGGCTGCAGTGGTTGGGCATGACCCCGCCGACCGCCGGCGTTTTCTGCAGACGCTGCAGCAGAGCCTGCAGGCCGATTTTTCCACCTTGATGGCGCTGCACCCAGAGCACGACGCCGATGCCATTGCCGAACAGGCCCACAAAGTGCTCAGCGCCGCGCGCATGCTCGAAGCCCCCGACCTGATGGCCGCCTGCGAAGCACTGGAGCCTGGTGGCTTGCCTACTGTCCAGTTGCGCCTGCGGCGTCAGGCACTGGCGCGGCACATGCGGCGGGTGGAGCTGGCGCTGGCTAAAGAATTGCCCCCAAGCACCGATACGCAGGCAGCCAGCCGTGTTAACTGGTAGACTGCGCGGCGTTATTACCTAAGAGGATTGTTTCATGGCCACAAACCGCTCCCGTCGTCTGCGCAAGAAGCTGTGTGTCGACGAGTTTCAGGAATTGGGCTTCGAGCTGAACCTGGAATTCAAGGAAGATCTGGATGACCAGGCAATCGATGCTTTCCTCGATGCGTTCCTGGAAGAAGCCATGGACGCCAACGGCCTGGACTATGTAGGCGGTGACGATTTCGGCCTGGTGTGCTCGGTCAAGCGCGGTTCGGTCAGCGAAGAACAACGCGCCGCCGTAGAAGGCTGGCTCAAGGGCCGCAGCGAACTGACCAAAATCGAAGTCAGCCCGCTGCTGGACGCCTGGTACCCGGAAAAGCCGATCAACAAGGCTGAGTAACACGTGCCTGTCTGATCGCTGAAAAGGCCACCCGCATGGGTGGCCTTTTTTATTGCCGATGCTTTTTATCCGCCATGCTTTTCCGTCGAACGTGGCGCATCGTCGCTGCGCTTGGGGCATAATGCGTACTCTTTCGTCCTGGGGCCATCATCTCTTACAGCCCCTATGCCCTTTTCCCTCGCTGCAGGGTATTTATTCATTATGATCAAAACGCTTCGTCCCCTCGTTCTTGCCGGCCTGCTGTTGCCACTCGCATTACCCAGCCACGCCGCCGCCGTCAACACCACCCTGCCCGCCAAAGTGCAGCAGGCGCTCAAAGCCAACAAGCTGCAGGACACAGCGCTGTCGCTGGTAATGCTGCCGCTGGACGGGCCAGGTACCCCGACCGTGTTCAATGCCGATGTTTCGGTGAACCCGGCCTCGACCATGAAACTGGTTACCACCTATGCCGCCCTCGAGCTGCTTGGCCCCACCTTCCAGTGGAAAACCGAGTTCTACACCGACGGTACCCTGAGCAATGGCGTGCTCAACGGCAACCTGTACCTCAAAGGTGGCGGCGACCCAAAACTGAACATGGAAAAGCTCTGGTTGCTGATGCGTGACCTGCGCGCCAATGGCGTGCGCACCATCACCGGTGATCTGGTGCTGGACCGCAGCCACTTCGTGCAGCCCAACCTGCCGCAGTTCAACGATGACGGTGGCGATGAAAACAAGCCGTTCCTGGTCAAACCCGACTCGCTGCTGGTCAACCTCAAGGCCCTGCGCTTCGTGGCCCGCAACGATGGTGGCAAGGTTACCATCGCGGTAGAACCCCCTATTGCCAGCATTCGCATCGACAACCAGGTCAAGGCCGTGGCGTCCAAGCAGTGCACGGGTGATGTGCGCTACAACCCAGTACCTCAGGCCGATGGCATCAGCGTCACCGTCAGCGGCCAGCTGGGTGACGGCTGCAACTCGCAGACCTACCTGTCGCTGCTCGACCACCCGACCTACGCCGCCGGTGCCGTGCGCGCGATCTGGAACGAGCTGGGTGGCAACATCCAGGGTGGCGACCGCATCGAGAACGTGCCCAAAGGTGCACGCCTGCTGGCCCGCGCCTTCTCGCCAGACCTGGTGGAAGTGATCCGCGACATCAACAAGTACAGCAACAACACCATGGCCCAGCAGCTGTTCCTGAGCCTTGGCGCGCAGTTCCGCACCGATGCCGACGGCGACGACGCCCGTGCCGCGCAACGCGTGGTCCGCCAGTGGCTGGCGAAGAAAGGCATTACCGCGCCGCACCTGGTGATGGAAAACGGCTCAGGGCTGTCGCGTGCCGAACGGGTCAGCACCCGGGAAATGGCCGAGATGCTGCAGGCCGCCTGGAAGAGCCCTTACGCCGCCGAGTTCATGAGCTCGATGCCGCTGGTGGGCATGGACGGCACCATGCGCAAGCGCCTCAAGCGCACAGCCATGACCGGCGAAGGGCACATCAAGACCGGCACGCTCAACACCGTGCGGGCGATTGCCGGTTTCAGCCGTGACAGCAACGGCCATACCTGGGCGGTGGCGGCAATCCTCAACGACCCGAAACCATGGGGGGCTTCGCAGGTGCTCGACCAGGTGTTGCTGGACCTGTATCGCCAGCCGAAGCTGGCGGGCAGCACTGCAGCCAACTGATCCTGCAGCCATACAGCGTCAATGTGGGAGCGGGCTTGCCCGCGAACACGGGCGAAGCCCGTGCCATCCTCCGCGGCGCCTGCTTCGCGGGCAAGCCGGCTCCCACAACGACCGCGTCAGACTTCAGGCTGACTCGCCTTCCACCCTGTCTCGCCCAGCCTGCTTGGCTGCATACACCCCCGCATCCGCCCGTAGCAACAGGGCATCGGCGCCCTCCCCCGGCCGCCATCCCGCCACACCAAAACTGGCCGTCACCTTGCCCACGCCGTCCACCGGCACATTGCGCAGCCCATGCCACAACTCAAGTGCCAGCAGCCGCGCCTGCTCGGCATCACTGCCCGGGCACAGCACCATGAATTCCTCTCCGCCCAACCGGCAGAACACATCGGTGCGCCGCAAGCGCTGGCCGATACGCTGGCACAGGCTGCGCAGCACACGGTCGCCGACGGCATGGCCGAAGCGGTCGTTGATGTGCTTGAAGTGATCGATATCGAGCATGATCACGGCCAGCGTCAAGCCATCACGCTGAGCCTGCTCCAGTTCGACCTTGAGCCGTTCCTGGAAGTAGCGGCGGTTATGAATGCCGGTCAGTGAATCGGTCACCGACAGCGCCCGCAACTCTTCCTCCACACCCTTGAGGTCCGAGATGTCCGTCAGGTAGCCATGCCACAAGGTACAGCCGTGCTCACCCACCTCCGGCGTCGCTTCGCCACGCACCCAGCGCAGGCCGGCACGTGGCAGGCACACCCGGTATTCCTCGCGCCAGGGTGCCTGGTGCTCGGCCGAGTAACGTACCGAACAGCGCACGCGCTCCAGGTCATCGGGGTGGATACGCTCGAACACCACCGAAGCATCTTCGCGCAACTGCTGCAGGTCCACTTCGTAGATGTCGTAAAGGCCTTTGCTGGCGTAGGGAAAACACGAATGACCATCGGCATCCAGGCGATACTGATAAATACCGCCCGGCACCTCGGCACTGAGCTTTTCCAGCAGCCGGTCGCGCGCCGCCAGTGCCTCGTGTACCCGACGCCGCTCGGTGACATCGATGCAGATGGCCAGGTAGCCAACCCACAGGCCCTGTTCATCAAGCATGGCCGTGACCAGCATGTTGGCCACCAACTGGCTGCCATCGGCGCGTAGCAAGGTCCACTCACCCGGCTCGGCGCCTCGCTCGTAAACGGTTTCTGCAAACAGCGCCTGTCCACCGGCAATGTGCCGGCCAAAACGCTGGCTGAGCGCATGCGCACGCTGGTTCAATTCGTCCGGCAGCACCAGGTCCTCCAGGCGCAACTGGCCGATGGCCTGGTTGGCCGGATAACCCAGCATACGCTCGGCCCCCGTGTTGAATGTGCTGACTTCGCCCTTGAGGTTGGTGGCAATAATGGCCACCTGGGTCGCGGCCTCCAATATACTGCGCAACTGATTATGGGTGCCGCGTAAGGACTGCTCGCTGACCCGCAACTCGGCGGTACGCTGCTCGACCAGGGCCAGGGCACGCTGGCGCTGGCTGAACAGGCTGTAGAGCAAGGCACTGAGCAGCAGGCTCAACAACCCGCCCAGCAGGCCGACCGCCAGTACCGCCGATGAGCGGTTGGCCCGCACGAACGCCTGGCTGGGCAGGATGCTCAGCTGGAAGTGGTGGTCTGCCAGGTGCAGCAGCTGGTTGCTGCTCAGCGACAAAGGGGCGACCTGGTTCTGCGAGTCGTACAACACTTGTGGCTCTTGCAACCCGGACGGGTCGACGATACGCACCACCAGGTTGTCATCCGCTACCACAGGGCGCCCATCGCTGACCATCTCGCGCATGCTCAACAACGCCACCACATACCCCACTGCAGCACCATGCGGGTTGGCATCGGAAAACACGGGGGCTACCAGTACCAGGCCGCGCGCATACGAAGGAATATCGTACATGGCCAAGGGCTCGGACACCGCCATGCTGCCAGGCCCGAGCGCCCGCGCCAGGGCAGCATGGGGCTCACCCTGGCCGGCAAGATCCAGCCCATAGGGCAGCCCGGGCATTTCACCGGATTGGGTATACAACACAGGGAAGTAATGGTCGCGCAGCGGCGCGGGGTGCCACTGCCCTTGCGCATCCTGGTCACGGATCACATAGCCCGGGCCGGAATGCTCGCGGGCATGCTGCTCGAACTCGGCACGCTGCGCGGCTTCCACACGCGGCGCCCAGGCGTAGGCCAAGGTACGCTGCAGCAACGGCCGGGCGTAACCGTCAAATTCGCGTGGTGTCACTTCGTTGGAAAAGCTGAAGAACCGCCGCAGGCCATCCAGGCGCTGCTGTTGTTCATCAAAACGCTCGGCAATACGGCTATAGCGTTCGCTGGCCAGCAACTCGAAGCGCTGGCGCAACTGCTGCTTGTAAAACGCCTGCGCGGCCAGTGCCAAGGCGGCCGTCAACAGACCGCCCGCCACCAAGGCCACCAGCGCCACCGCCCACGCGGACACCGTCTCTGTGCACAGGCCAGATAACCGCGCACGCACGCCACACTTTGACATACACCCATCTCGTCACGTCAGCGTCCTGCGGATTATCTCGCCCTGCCCACATTTATAGCTATTGGCCATTAGCCGCGCAATGTACCTCGTCGGTTCAGCGCAGCTGCAGGCGCCAGGCCCGGTGAATCCGATTGTTACGGGCGAAGTCCGGGTCCAGGGTCTGGGCGGTGATTTCCTCCACCGCATAACGCGCCATCAGGTGCTCGTCCAGCTGGAACTTGCGGAAGTTGTTGGAGAAGTACAACACACCGCCCGGTGCCAGACGGGCCATGGCCAGGTCCAGCAGTTGAACGTGGTCACGCTGCACGTCGAACACGCCTTCCATGCGCTTGGAGTTGGAGAAGGTGGGCGGGTCGATGAAAATCAGGTCGTAGCTGTCGCGGTTACCCTCCAGCCAAGCCATCACATCACCCTGCTCCAGGCGGTTGCGCTCAGAGAAGCCATTAAGCGCCAGGTTGCGCCGCGCCCAGTCCAGGTAGGTTTTCGACAGGTCGACGCTGGTGGTGCTGCGCGCGCCGCCCTTGGCCGCATGCACGGTGGCGGTGGCGGTGTAGCAGAACAGGTTGAGGAAGCGCTTGTCGGCAGCCTCACGCTGGATGCGCATGCGCATTGGGCGATGGTCGAGGAACAGCCCGGTGTCGAGGTAGTCGGTGAGGTTGACCAGCAGCTTGACGCCACCTTCGTTCACCTCCTGGAAACGGCCCTCGGTCGCCTGGCGCTCGTACTGGCGGGTGCCGCTCTGGCGCTCGCGGCGCTTGAGCACTACGCGCTGCGGCGAAATGCCCAGCGCCTGCGGGATGGCTGCCAACGCATCGAGCAGGCGTGCCTGGGCCTTGTCCGGGTCGATCGAGCGTGGCGCGGCATACTCCTGCACATGTACCCAGTCATGGTACAGGTCAACAGCCAACGCGTACTCGGGCATGTCGGCATCGTACAGGCGGTAGCAGTCGACCTGTTCGCGGCGAGCCCATTTGCCCAGCTGTTTGAGGTTTTTCTGCAACCGGTTGGCAAACATCTGCGCGCCTTCCGAAAGGCGTGCCGGTTCGCTGGCAACGGCGGGTTGCTGTCGGGTTTGCACGCCCTCAGGTTGTGCTTCGCGACGCTCGCCGGTGACGAACTGGTCAGGCTGCACCTTGAACAGCAGCAGCTTGCACGGCAAGGCGCCGTTCCAGAACGCGTACTGTTTGTGGCTGCGAATGCCCATGCGCTTGCCCAGCTGCGGCGCACCGGTGAACACCGCTGCCTCCCAGCCCATGCAGGCCTGGCGCAGGCGCTCGCCGAGGTTCTGGTAGAGGTACAGCAAGCTGGCTTCATCACCCAGACGCTCGCCGTAGGGCGGGTTGCTGATGACCAGGCCTTTCTGGTTCTGGTCCGGGCGCGGCTCGAAGGTGCTGACTTCGCCCTGGTAGATTTTCACCCAGTCGCCCAGGCCGGCACGCTCGACGTTGTTGCGGCCCGGCTGGATCAGCCGCGGGTCGGCCTCGTAGCCACGGATCCACAGCGGCGGCTTGGCCAGGCCGGCCTGTGCACGCGCCTGCGCTTCGTCATGCACCTTGCGCCACAGTGCCGGCACATGGCCCAACCAGGCACTGAAGCCCCAGCGCTCACGCTTGAGGTTGGGCGCAATGTCGGCGGCGATCATCGCGGCCTCGACCAGGAAGGTACCCACACCGCACATCGGGTCGGCCAACGCGCCACCTTCGGCGGCAATGCGCGGCCAGCCGGAGCGGATCAACACCGCAGCCGCCAGGTTTTCCTTCAGCGGCGCAGCGCCTTGCTGCAGGCGGTAGCCACGCTGGTGCAAGCTGTGGCCGGACAGGTCGAGGGAGAGAATGGCCTCGCCACGGTCCAGGCGCAGGTGCACGCGCACGTCGGGGTCGATCTTTTCCACCGACGGGCGCAGGCCTTCGCGGTTGCGCAACTTGTCGACGATCGCGTCCTTGACCTTCAGCGCACCAAAGTGAGTGTTGTCGATGCCCGAGCCATGGCCACTGAACTCCACCGCCAGGGTGCCATCGGCGGCCAGGTGGTCGGCCCAGTCGACCGCGTGTACGCCATCGTAAAGGTCGTCGGCGTTCTTCATGGAGAAGCGCTTGAGCACCAGCAACACCCGGTTGGCCAGGCGTGACCAGACACACAGGCGGTAGGCGGTTTCCATGTCGGCGGCGCCGCGAATGGCCGAGGTGTGCTCACGCACTTCGTCCAGGCCAAGGCCTTTGGCCTCTTCGGCAAGCAGGCCTTCAAGGCCTTTGGGGCAGGTGAGGTAGAGTTCGAAACGGTCCGACATGAGTATTCCAGAGCCTTGGGCTATTGACTGACGAGGCAACGCATCACCCCGCGATGTTTGCCCGCAGGCCTTTCCAGCAGGCGTGCGGGTGGCCCTTCCTGGCACATGAGCGTGCCGCGAAAGGCCAGGCCACCTGACCGATCTGCACTCGGCCCGGTGGCCAAGACAGCTTAGATCATCAGGCAGTATGAAAAATTCTGGCGATAACCGGGGCGATGTGACCCTTCGTCGCATTTCAAATTATTTCTGTCATCCGCAAGCAACGCTGGCGAAATGACGTCAATGTTCAGCAAACCCCGATCACTGCGGGCTCAACGCCAAACAAGGTTGAGTCGCATTTATTTACTTATCCCCTCACCCTAGGAAAGGTTACGTGCTTATGACAAATCGATCATTCACACCGTGACTCGCATTCGATAGAACTGGTCTCAGGCCGCTTCGCAACGAGGCGGCACCTTCAGCCCGCCACGCCGGCAGCGGGCGCACACCGGCAGAAAGACTCTGCCCGGCCTCGGAGAGGCCGACGGGACATTACAGTCAACAAGTGAGGGCAACACCCTATGAGAAGACTTAAGCGTGATCCGTTGGAAAGAGCATATTCACGTGGCTACCAATACGGGGTCACCGGCAAATCCCGCGAACTTTGCCCCTTCAATCTTCCTTCTGTTCGCCAAGCCTGGATCAACGGCTGGCGCGAAGGTCGCGGTGATAACTGGGACGGAATGACTGGCACCGCTGGCATCCATAGACTCAACGAAAATCACGCCGTTGGCTGAACGAGGACACTGAATTCGAGTCACCATGCGCGCCCTATCCGGGCGGCGGGCTGCGGCCCAGGGGCCCCTTGACGGGGCCCTTTTTTATGCCTGCCGTTTAACCGCGCGGTAGTGCCGCAATGGCATCGACCGCTTCACGAATCAACGCTGGCCCCTTGTAGATGAAGCCCGAGTATATCTGTACCAGGCTCGCACCGGCAGCGATCTTCTCGGCAGCGTGACGGCCTTCGGTAATGCCACCCGCGGCAATGATCGGCAACTTGCCGCCCAGCTCGCCTGCCAGCACCTTGACAATGTGGGTGCTCTTTTCCAGCACCGGCGCGCCCGACAGGCCACCCGCCTCGCCGCCATACGGCAGCCCCTCGACACCTTCACGGCCCAGCGTGGTGTTGGTAGCGATCACCGCATCCATGCCCGACGCCATCAGCGCGGCAGCCACCAACGCCGTTTCTTCGTCGCTCATGTCCGGGGCGATCTTGATGGCCAGCGGTACACGCTTGCCATGGGTAGCCGCCAGTTGCTCGCGGCGTTCGGCCAGGGCATCGAGCAACTGCTTGAGCGAATCGCCGAACTGCAGGCTGCGCAGGCCCGGGGTATTCGGCGAGCTGACGTTGACGGTGATGTAGCTGGCGGCGGTGTACACCTTGTCCAGGCAGATCAGGTAGTCATCCACGGCGCGCTCGACCGGGGTGTCGAAGTTCTTGCCGATGTTGATGCCCAGCACACCGTTGTAACGCGACGCCTGCACGCGGCCAAGCAGGTGATCGACGCCCAGGTTGTTGAAGCCCATGCGGTTGATGATGGCCGTCGCTTCCGGCAGGCGGAACAGCCGCGGCTTGGGGTTGCCCGGTTGTGGACGCGGGGTGACGGTGCCGATTTCGACAAAGCCGAAGCCCAGCTGGGCAAAGCCGTCGATGGCCGCACCGTTCTTGTCCAGGCCTGCGGCCAGGCCCACCGGATTGGCGAAGTTCAAGCCCATGACCGAAACCGGCAATGCCGCTGGCTGCTTGCACAGCATGCCATTGAGGCCAAGACGGCCACCGGCACCGATCAGGTCCAGGGACAGGTCGTGGGAAGTTTCCGGGGAAAGCTTGAACAGCAGCTGGCGGGCCAGGGTATACATGGGCGGGAAGGCTCGGGGTGAGTGAGGGGGCGATTATAGCCAGCCTGGGGCTGGCAGGACAGCAAATCGTGGGGCCGCTACGCGCCCCGGCCACCCTTGGCACATCGGTTGCACCGGTTTGGCCCACAGCCTTATCCGTACAGGCGAGGAACCTTGTGAACACTGTACCCCGAGCAACGCCCCTGGCCTGGGTCAATGGCAGTGACGCGCCGGAAAAGCCCAGCCTGAACATCGGCTATATGGCACTGACCGACTGCGCCTCGGTGGTGGTCGCCGCCACCCAGGGCTTCGCCCAGCAATACGGCCTTACCCTCAACCTCAAGCGCCAAGGCTCCTGGGCCGGGCTGCGCGACAAGCTGGTCAGCGGCGAGCTGGATGCCGCACACTGCCTGTATGGCCTGGTCTACGCCGTGCACCTAGGCATCGGTGGCGTACCCGCCAGCGACATGGTGGTGCTCATGGGCCTGAACCAGAACGCCCAGGCCATCAACCTCTCCCCGGCCTTGCAGCGCAAAGGTGTGACCAACCCTGAAGCATTGGCGCGCCTGGTGCACCAGCACGGCGCACGCCTGACCTTCGCCCAGACCTTCCCCACCGGCACCCACGCCATGTGGCTGTATTACTGGCTTGCCAGCCAGGGCATCCACCCACTGCGCGACGTGGACAGCGTCGTGGTGCCGCCGGCCCAGATGGCCGCGCATATCCAGGCGGGGCGCATCGACGGTTTCTGCGTGGGTGAGCCTTGGGCCGCCGATGCTGTGGCCAAGGGCCAGGGCTTTACCCTGGCCACCAGCCAGTCGATATGGCCAGACCATCCGGAAAAGGTGCTGGCGTGTGCTCGTGCCTTCGCCGAACACTACCCCAACAGCGCCCGCGCGCTCATCAAGGCGATCCTCGCCGCCAGCCGGTTCATCGAACAAAGCCCCGAAAACCGCCGCAGCACTGCGCAACTGCTTAGCGGCAATGCCTACCTGGACACCCCGCTGGACAGCATCGAGCCCCGCCTGCTCGGCCACTATCAGGATGGCCTGGGCAACCAGTGGCAAGACCCGCACGCCCTGCGCCTGTTCGACCAGGGCCGAGCCAACCTGCCGTACCTGTCCGACGGCATGTGGTTCATGACCCAGTTCCGCCGCTGGGGCCTGTTGCACGAAGACCCCGACTATCTCGGTGTGGCGCGGCAGGTTCAGCAGTTGGCGCTGTACAGCGAGGCGGCGCAAAGCCTGGGCATCGCGTGCCCCGAACAGCCGATGCGCAACAGCCTGCTGATCGATGGCACCCGCTGGGACGGCAGCGATCCTTATGGCTATGCCCGCAGCTTCAGCCTGCATGCCCTGGGCGACCTGCCCGATGCCCGCGTCGGCGCGTGAGGGGGGACAACCATGTTGCGCATTCTGCTGATCGACGACACCCAGAACAAACTCGGCCGCCTCAACGCGGCGTTGATCGAGGCCGGCTTCGAGGTTACCGAAGCCCCAGGCCTGACCATCGACCTGCCCGCCTGCGTCGAAACGGTGCGCCCGGATGTGGTGCTGATCGATACCGACTCACCGGACCGCGACGTGATGGAACAGGTGGTGCTGGTCAGCCGCGACCAGCCGCGCCCCATCGTGTTGTTCACCGACGAGCACGACCCTGGCGTGATGCGCCAGGCGATCCAGGCAGGCGTCAGTGCCTACATCGTCGAAGGTATCCATGCTGCCCGGCTGCAGCCGATTCTGGATGTGGCCATGGCCCGCTTTGAAAGTGACCAGGCGCTTAGGGCGCAGCTGCTGGCGCGCGACCAGCAGCTGGCCGAGCGCAAGCGTATCGAGCAGGCCAAGGGTTTGCTGATGAAGATGAAGGACTGCAACGAAGAACAGGCCTACACCCTGATGCGCCGCCAGGCCATGAGCCGGCAGCAGAAGCTGATCCAGGTGGCGGAGCAGATCATTGCCATGCACGAAATGCTGGGCTGATGTGCTTGCCTTGACGCTTTCAGCGCCTTGTAGATCGAGCGCCGCCCGCGCGGCGCATCGCGAGCTGCGCTCGCTCCTACGTTTGTTTCAGGCCAATTATGCCTGTGGGATTTGCGCGCGAACGCCTTGGGCGCGTCGCTCGATATGGTGTCGTAAAAACAAGACGGACGCGCGCGCCTGCCACAGGCGTTACTGGCCCAAAACAAACGTAGGAGCGAGCGCAGCTCGCGATGCGCCGCGCGAGCGGCGCTCGATCTCACAGGCGCTGAAAATATAAAGACAGGCCAATACTTGGCCCATCTCTTGCTGAACAAACATCACCGGTAGCCAACGGCGGTTGCCCCACTTAAATCCCGACAAAGACGTCGCTCTCCCCTCCACGACCGTGGAGCGGGTGGCGGCGTCTTTTTCGTTCCGTTGCATTGCCGAGTGAGGTGTTCGATGAGTACCAGCTTCTGGAAATCTGGGCATGTGCCCACGCTGTTCGCCGCGTTCCTGTACTTCGACCTCAGCTTCATGGTCTGGTACCTGCTGGGCCCGCTGGCGGTGCAGATTGCCGCCGACTTGCAACTGAGTGCGCAGCAACGGGGCCTGATGGTGGCCACGCCGATCCTGGCCGGGGCGATCCTGCGCTTCGCCATGGGCGTGCTGGTTGACCGCCTGTCACCCAAAACAGCCGGGCTGATCGGCCAGGTGGTCGTCATCGTCGCCTTGGCGTGCGCCTGGCACCTGGGTGTGCACAGCTACGAACAGGCCCTGCTACTGGGCGTGTTCCTCGGCTTTGCCGGTGCGTCGTTTGCCGTGTCGTTGCCGCTGGCTTCACAGTGGTACCCGCCGCAGCATCAGGGCAAGGCCATGGGCATCGCCGGTGCCGGCAACTCCGGCACGGTGTTCGCTGCCCTGCTGGCCCCGGCGCTGGCTGCCGGCTTTGGCTGGAACAATGTGTTCGGCTTCGCGCTAATTCCGTTGTCGCTGGCGCTGGTGGTGTTCGCCCTGCTGGCGCGAAATGCGCCACAACGCCCCAAGCCAAAAGCGATGGCCGACTACCTCAAGGCCCTCGGCGACCGTGACAGCTGGTGGTTCATGTTCTTCTACAGCGTCACCTTTGGCGGCTTCATCGGCCTGGCCAGCGCCCTGCCCGGCTACTTCAGCGACCAGTACGGCCTGAGCCCGGTCACCGCCGGCTACTACACCGCCGCCTGCGTATTCGCCGGCAGCCTGATGCGCCCGCTCGGCGGTGCCCTGGCCGACCGCTTCGGCGGTATCCGCACCCTGTTGGGCATGTACAGCGTGGCAGCCATCTGCATTGCGGCAGTCGGTTTCAACCTGCCGTCCGCAGCCGCCGCACTGGCACTGTTCGTAAGCGCCATGCTCGGCCTGGGCGCCGGCAATGGTGCGGTATTCCAGTTGGTACCACAGCGCTTCCGCCAGGAGATCGGCGTGATGACCGGGCTGATCGGCATGGCCGGCGGTATCGGTGGTTTCCTGCTAGCAGCCGGGCTTGGCACCATCAAGCAGCACACCGGTGACTACCAGTTGGGGTTGTGGCTGTTCGCCAGCCTGGGCCTGCTGGCCTGGTTCGGCCTGCATGGCGTGAAACAACGCTGGCGCACCACCTGGGGCTCTGCAGCCGTTACCGCTGCACGGGTCTGAGTGACACCCATGAGCCTGCAACTGAAGTTCGCCCACGCCAGCGCCACCGGGCCCCGCGAGGAAAACCAGGATGCCCTGCGCCTGGTCACCCCGGCGCCGGAGCTGGCCGCCAGCAAGGGCTACCTGTTCGCCCTCGCCGACGGCGTCAGCCAATGCGCCGATGGTGGCCTGGCCGCACGGGCCAGCTTGCAGGCACTGGCCTTGGATTACTACGCCACCCCCGCCACCTGGAGCGTTGCCCAGGCCCTGGACCGCCTGTTGCTGGCTCAGAACCGCTGGCTGCGCGCCCAAGGCAGCGGACAGCCGTTGTTGACCACACTCAGCGCACTGGTGTTACGTGGCCGGCGCTTCACCTTGGCCCATGTGGGTGATTGCCGGGTTTACCGCTGGTACGCCGGGCGCCTGCAGTGCCTGAGCGAAGACCATGTGTGGGACCAGCCGGGCATGCAGCATGTACTAAAACGCGCACTGGGCCTGGACCAGCACCTGCTGGTGGATTACCTAGAGGGCGAGCTGCAGCCAGGCGAGTGCTTCCTGCTGCTCAGCGACGGGGTTTGGGCCAGCCTGGGCGACCAACACATCCAGGCCGTGCTGCGCGATCAGACCGACTTGCAACTGGCCGTCGACACACTGGTTGCCAGCGCGCACCTCAATGGCAGCCAGGACAATGCCAGTGCCCTGCTGGTGCACGTCGAACAGCTGGGCACCGCCAACCTGGGCGATACTTTGGCGCAGTTACAGCAGTGGCCGGTGCCCGGCGCGCTGCGAACAGGCCAAGTAATCGATGACTGGCAGGCCGACTGCCTGCTTTCACAAAGCCGCCAGTCGCTGCTATACCGGGTGCGCGACAGCCAAGGCCGACCTTGGCTTCTCAAGACCCTGCCTGCCGAACGCGAACAAGAGCCCGGTGCTACGCAAGCGCTGTTGCTCGAAGAGTGGTTCCTGCGCCGAGTTGCAGGCCGCCACTTCCCCGAGTTGCATGCGGCCAGCCAGCGGCAACACCTGTACTACGTGATGCGCGAGTACCCCGGCCAAAGCCTTGCAACCCTGCTGGCCGAGCACGGCCCGCTGCCCCTGCCGCAGTGGCTGGAGATGGCCCGGCAACTGCTGCAGGCGGTTGGCGTGTTGCACCGGCGCAACCTGCTGCACCGCGACATCAAGCCAGACAACCTGCACCTGGGCAGCGATGGCCAACTGCGCCTGCTGGATTTCGGCCTGGCCTATTGCCCCGGCCTTTGCGAAGACGCGCCGCACGACGTACCCGGCACGCCCTCGTACATCGCCCCGGAAGCGTTCGACGGCCAACCACCCAGCCCGCGCCAGGACTTGTATGCCGTGGGCGTGACGCTGTATCACCTGCTGACCGGGCACTACCCGTATGGCGAGGTGGAAGCCTTTCAGCGCCCGCGCTTCGGTCAGCCGGTCAACGCTGCACGCTACCGCCCCGACTTGCCGGAATGGCTGCAGCACAACCTGCAGCAGGCGGTGGCGGCCGATCCAGCGCAGCGCTTCGAAACAGCCGAACACTGGTTGTTGCTGCTTGAGCGTGGCGACCGCCAAGAGCTGCCTGACAGGCCACGCCCCTTGCTGGAACGCGAGCCGTTGAAGGTATGGCGCACCCTGGCCCTGCTGTCGTTGCTACTCAACCTGATCCTGCTGCTTGGCCTGCTCAAAGGCTGAGCGCACCCTGCCAACGAGGAATACCCGATGAATGCAAAAGTCTGGCTGGTAGGCGCCGGCCCTGGCGACCCTGAACTGCTCACCCTCAAGGCCGTGCGTGCCTTGCAGCAAGCGGCAGTGGTAATGATCGACGACCTGGTCAACCCGGCAGTGCTGGATCATTGCCCGCAGGCCCGGGTGATTGCCGTGGGCAAGCGTGGCGGCTGCCGCTCCGTGGTTGGTGAACAGCAGGCTCAGGACCTGGTCGCAATCGCCGGATGATTTATTGCCTGTGCCGGCCTCTTCGCGGGTAAACCCGCGAAAGGGCCGGCACAGGTAACACAAAACCCAGGTAAAGAAAAACCCGGCCGAGGCCGGGTTTTTCATGAAACATCAGGCCAATTACTTGGACTGAGCTTCTACCTGAGCTTCAACGCGACGGTTGATAGCACGGCCTTCTTCGGTGGCGTTGTCAGCAACCGGACGGGTTTCGCCGTAGCCTACCGAGTCAACACGGCTGGATTCTACGCCGTACTGCTGGGTCAGCACTTGCTTGACAGCGTTGGCACGACGCTCGGACAGCTTCTGGTTGTAAGCGTCTGGACCCACGGAGTCAGTGTGACCTTCAACCACGGTGGTGGTTTGTGGGTACTGCTTCATGAAGTCAGCCAGGTTTTTGATGTCGCCGTAGCTGTTTGGCTTGACGACCGACTTGTCGAAGTCGAACTTCACGTCCAGCTCAACACGAACGACTTCGGCAACAGCCGGGCAGCCGTCGGCGTCAACGGTAACGTTGGCCGGGGTGTCTGGGCACTTGTCGACGTTGTCGCAAACGCCGTCGTTGTCGGAGTCGGAGCAGACTTCAGCAACTGGAGCCGGAGCGGCTGCGGCTTGCTTCGGGCTACCGCCGAAGTTCAGGCCAACACCAACGCTTGGAGCCCACTCGGTGTCGCCCTGGTCGATGTTGTACTGAGCTTCTACGCCGGCACGGGCGTAGAACATGTCGGTGATGTACCACTTGGCGCCAGCGCCAACGTTGGCGAAGGTGGAGTGGTCACGACCGCCACGGCCGGTCTGGCCCAGCGACTGGTGCGAGAAACCAGCGGAAACGTACGGACGGATAGCGTCGTACGGGTTGTTGAAGTGGTAAACGGCGTCCAGGGCGGTGTTCGAGCCCTTGATGTTCTTGCCGTCTTCGCCACGAGCGTTGTGTACTTCGTCGTAGCCCAGACGCAGTTCAACGTCGTCGGTCAGGAAGTAACCGATCGAGCCGCCGAACAGGTTGCCGTCGTTCTTGAAGTCGCGCTGGCTGTCGAAGAATTCTTTCTTGTAGAAAACTTCGGTCTCGACGGCGCCTTGACCTTGTGCCATAGCGCCAATCGAAGTGGCGGCTACGAGCGAACCAATGGCCAAGCCCAAGGTGTTTTTCAATTTCATCCGTTAAATCCCCATCTGGTGATAGTTAAGCAGTCCCACCACAAACACGGGGGACAACTCGACGGCAAGTCTAGCAGAACTCGCCGATTCGTTAGAGATATTTGCACGCCACTAAGTTTCATCGAGGCCGGCAAATTTCTCCCGAAGCTTGTCTAGCGCGCGCTTGTAGCGCATTTTCGTCGCGCTCAGGCCCATGTGCATGATGTCGGCAATTTCCTGAAATTCCAGCTCTGCGACAAAACGAAGCACCAGAATTTCCCGGTCAATCGGGTTCACATGCACCAGCCATTTGTCCAACCCGCCTTTTTCTTCCGGCTTCGGGGCCTTGTCTTCGGACGCCTCTTCGACAGGGTCCAGACTCAAGGCATCCATCAACCGGCGTTTACGGCGCTCCTTGCGGTACTGGGTAATGCACTCGTTGTAGGTGATGCTGTAGAGCCAGGTCTTGAACTTGGATTTACCTTCGAAGTTCTTCAGGCCGTACAGCACTTTCAGCATCACTTCCTGACAGACATCGTCCGCGTCCCGGTCGTTCCCCAGATAACGCGCACAGACGTTGAACAGGGTCCGTTGGTAGCGCCGCATGAGCTCTTCATAGGCGCGGGTAACGTGGTACAGCTCCTCATGCGAACGCGCCACCAACTCTTCGTCGGTGAGCTCGCGGGGGTCATAACGCATGGGCGGCGAATGAACTTTATTCAAAACGGATCTGGCCGACAGTCAGGTCAATGTCGCCGCGCGACCCCGTGGGTCGAATTTCGCGGCGGCATACATTAACAGCTTTTGTGCGGTTAGCGGCTATTGACACGCTGCTCGAGCAACTCGCGGTTGGACAGCGACACCAGGTCGCCATCATCGGTCAGCAGCGTTGTCTTGACCGTGCCGATTTCCTCGATGTGCCCTTCAACCTCTCCAATCCGCACCTGCTGGCCGACCTGATACAGCTCGCGCACGTAAATGCCGGCCAGGATCTGCCCGGCGATTTCGCGGCTGCCAAGGCCCATGGCCAAGGCAACGGCCAGACCAACGGTAATCAGCCCGATGACGATAACGTGGTTCAGCAGGTCGGTTTTCACCTCCAGCTGGCTGATGGCCACCGAGATGCTGATGATGATCACCAGGCCCTGGGTAATGCGCCCAAGCCCTGCCGAGTATTCCAGGCCGATGCCTTCGGCAGCGCCGCGCACCAGGCCATTGGCAACCTGTGCCAGCAGCACGCCGGCCAGCAGCACCAAGGCCGCGCCGAACACCTTGGGCAGGTACAGGGCAAGCATGTCGAGGGTGGCCGACACCCGCTCCAGGCCCAGCGACTCGGCGGCCGAGACCAGGAAGATGAGCAGCACGAACCAGTAGACGATCTTGCCGATCAGGGTCGAGATCGGCACCTGAATGCCGACCCGGCCAAGCATCTTGGTGAGGCCGGTGCCGGCCATCAGGCGGTCCAGGCCAAACTTGGCCAGCAGCTTGGACAGCAGTGTGTCGAGCAGCTTGGCCACCACGAAACCGAGCAGCACCACGACCAGCGCGCCGAACAGGTTGGGGATGAAGTTCGCTACCTTGGTCCAAAGGGCAGTCATTGCGGTGACCAGGCTCTGGGTCCAGAGATCGAGTTCCATATTCAATCGGCCTTATCTGCTTTGCTGCCGGTGGCAGCGTTGCGGGAAGAGTGTCGACGCACCGGCGCGACATGCGCCGAGCCATTATTGACGGCGATGAGCAGCGCCTGGCTCCAGCGGCCAAGCAGGCTGAACAGATCACCCGCGCCAACCTGGCGGTTGGCGGTTTTCAGTACGCGACCCAGGCAAGCGGCGTCGTCCCGGTCGTCCCGGTCATTGCCGGAGGGTGACGCCTTGAGCAGGTCGCGCAGGGATTCTTCAAACGGATCGTGCATGGGCACCTCGCGCAGTGTCAGCAAGAGACGAGATGGCCGGGCAATGGGTCACACATCCCATTGGTACGAATGTTTCAAAATGCACACCTAAACCCATCGCAACCGCCGGAACAGCCACCACTGCCCCACCGCCAGCCCCAGCACGACGATGCAGGCGAACAGAAAGCCCAACGGGTTATCCGCCCCCGGAATACCGCCGACATTGATGCCCAGCAGCCCGGTGATGAAGCTCATGGGCAAAAAGATGCAGGTGATGATGCCAAAACGGTACATGGTGCGGTTCATCCGCTCGCTGCGCCGCCGGTCTTCGCTTTCCAGCACCAGCGCAGCGCGCTCGCGGGTCAGCTCCAGCTCTTCGAGGTAGCGGATCAGGCTGTTATTGAGCTCGTTCCAGTAATCGGCGTCGGCATTGGCGAACCAGCTCCATTTGCTGCGCGACAGCTGGGCGTAGATTTCCCGTTGCGGAGCAAGAAAACGGCGCAGGCCGGCGGCACGACGGCGGATCTGCTGCAGGCTGCCATGCTCAGGGGTATACCGCTCGTCGGTTTCGACCTTTTCTTCTTCCAAGTCGACCAGTTCGGCCAGGTCACTCACCAGGCCCTGAACCTTTTCAGTCAGCAGTTCGCCCATCAACAGCAACAGTTCGGAGGCCGATTTCGGCCCCCTGCCCTGCTCCAGTTGCTGGAGAATTTCGTCACTGGCACGCAACGGCCTGAGGCGCAACGAGATAACCCGCTGTGCCTCGGCGAAAATACGTACCGAAACCATGTCTTCAGGTTCGGCACCCGGGTTGAGGTTGACCCCGCGCAGGAACAGCAGCAGCTGTTCGTCTGCCATGGGCAGCAGGCGCGGCCGGGTGTTTTCCTCCAGCAGCAGCTCGCAGGCGAACTCGCTCAGGCCACTGTCGTGCAGCAGCCAGGTACGGGTTTGCGGATGGCTGCGGTCCCAGTGCAGCCACAGGCTCTGCTCCGGTTGCAGTTGCAAGCTGTCCAGTTCGGTACGGGCAATCGAGCGCGCGCCACCTTTACCATCGAGCACCAGGGCATGCACCAGCCCCCACTGCGCGTTGTCTTCCTCGAACATCAAAGCTCCATCAGCGCGTGGGGCGCATCACTCCGGCATTTTCAGCGGGCTTGGCGAAACCAGTACGCCATTGTTGTCGGCATACACGTACTCGCCCGGGCGGAAGGTAACGCCGGCGAAGGTCACCACCACATTGAGGTCACCGATACCACGCTTGTCGGTTTTCATCGGGTGGCTGGCCAGGGCCTGCACGCCGACGTCGGTCTGGATCAGCACATCGACGTCACGCACGCAGCCATAGATCACCAGGCCTTCCCAACCGTTTTTGGCGGCTTTTTCCGCAAGCATGTCGCCCAGCAGCGCACGGCGCAGCGAACCACCACCATCGACCACCAGGACCTTGCCCTTGCCGTCGAGTTCGACTTGCTCCTTGACCAGCGAGTTGTCCTCGAAGCACTTGATGGTGACGATCTGGCCGCCGAACGAATCGCGGCCACCAAAATTGCTGAACATGGGTTCCAGCACGTGTACCAAGTCGGGGTAGGCGTCACACAGGTCGGGCGTTACGTAATGCTGCATGGGAAGCTCCTGTCAGTCACAACGAAAGCGGGTATCGGCCAAGGCTACACCTTGGAGACGGTCGCAGTCACCAAGGACCAAGCGGTCATCTTTAGCCTGTACTGGCTTCTTCGCGGGCAAGCCCGCTCTCACAGCGGTATCACAAGGCTTAAGTGCTGTGAAATCCCTGTGGGAGCGGGCTTGCCCGCGAAGAGGCCGGCCCAGGCAATGCAAGATCAACTGACTGGCAAAGGTTCCTGAGACACTGTGGATTCATGCACCGGCAGCAATGGATCACGCAACCAGCGCTCCACCAACGGCCATACCTGCGCCTGCGCAGCCTTGCTCACCAGCATGTCGACATGCCCAAACGCATCAAAACCTTCCTCACGCCCCAGCCGCAGGAACTGCTTGCGCTCGCCCCCCAACTGCTCGAACAGCTTGCGGCAGGCCCACACCGGGTCCTGGAAGTCCCCCGCACCGGCCACCGCCAGCAGCGGCACATCCACCTCTGCCAGCCCCGCCCACCAGTCGTGCTGCTTGTCGCCAAAGCGCCCGAACAGGCCATGCCAGCGCATGCTTTCCAGCGCCAGGCCAATCGGCTCGTCTTCCGGCCCACGTTTGAAGCGTGGCCCGGAAATCTGCCCCCAGCGCTTGAGCACCAGCTTCGCCCCCCACACCAGCGGTGGCACCTTCAAAGGCCAGTAGACACGGCTGATCTGGGTGCCGAACAGCGCCACGCTGGCCACCTGTTCGGCAGCCAGGAAACCACCCCCAAGCGCCGCCACCAGCGTGGTGCCGCCCAAGGAATGGCCAACCCAGTGCGGCGCCTGGCCCGACTGCTCGCGTACGAACGCGGCAATCAGTGGCAGGTCATCACGGGCATAGGCTGCAACGGTGTTGTGCCGCCAGGCATGGTTGCGTGGCGACAGCCCGTGACCGCGCATTTCCGGGATCCACACATCGAAACCGGCACGGGCGAGGTAGGCGCCCAAGCCAATACCTTTGGGCGAATACCAGAAACGCCGGTTGGAAAAACTGCCGTGCAGGAGAATGACCGGCACGCCCTGGGCACGGCCATGGTCGGCCAGCCCCAGGCGGGTGATGGCCAGCTCGACGCTAGGGTCCGGGCCGTTGCCGGCCTTGATCCGGTACACGTCTTCGCTGAGGTCGCCGCGGCGCTCGGCACTGAGCAGGGCCACGGGGAATAGAGTGCTGCTGCTTTGCATAGGTTGCTTGGTGCACAAAAAAGGGCGGGATCCATTGCTGGAACTCGCCCTGGAAAAAACCAGGCGGGGGTACGCCAGACGTCCCCCCGCGTTTTACTGCATCAGGCCGCGCCTTGGCCTTCGGCCAGGAAGAACCAGGTTTCGAGTACCGAGTCCGGGTTCAGCGACACGCTTTCGATGCCCTGCTCCATCAGCCACTTGGCCAGGTCCGGGTGGTCCGATGGGCCCTGGCCGCAGATGCCGATGTACTTGCCGGCCTTGTTGCACGCGGCGATGGCATTGGCCAGCAGCTTCTTGACGGCAGGGTTACGCTCGTCGAACAGGTGGGCGATGATGCCCGAGTCGCGGTCCAGGCCCAGGGTCAGCTGGGTCAGGTCGTTGGAGCCGATCGAGAAGCCATCGAAGTACTCCAGGAACTCTTCGGCCAGAATGGCGTTGGACGGCAGCTCGCACATCATGATCACGCGCAGGCCGTTGTCGCCACGGGCCAGGCCGTTTTCGGCAAGCAGGTCGACCACTTGGCTGGCTTCGCCCAGGGTACGCACGAACGGCACCATGATCTCGACGTTGGTCAGGCCCATTTCGTTGCGCACGCGCTTGAGCGCACGGCACTCGAGCTCGAAGCAGTCACGGAACGATTCGCTGATGTAACGCGAAGCGCCACGGAAGCCCAGCATCGGGTTTTCTTCTTCCGGCTCGTACAGCTTGCCGCCGATCAGGTTGGCGTACTCGTTGGACTTGAAGTCCGACAGGCGCACGATGACCTTTTTCGGGTAGAAGGCTGCCGCCAGGGTGCTGATGCCTTCGACCAGTTTCTCGACGTAGAAGCCGACCGGGTCGTTGTAACCGGCAATGCGCTTGTCGACGCTCTCTTTCAGGTCGGCAGGCAGGCCGGCATAGTTCAGCAGCGCCTTGGGGTGCACACCGATCATGCGATTGATGATGAACTCCAGGCGCGCCAGGCCGACACCGGCGTTGGGCAGCTGGGCGAAGTCGAAGGCGCGGTCCGGGTTGCCGACGTTCATCATGATCTTGAACGGCAGCTCCGGCATGGCATCGACGGAGTTCTGCTTGACGTCAAAGCCCAGCTCGCCTTCGAAGATGAAGCCGGTATCGCCTTCGGCGCAGGACACAGTCACGCCCTGGCCGTCTTTGAGCACCTGGGTGGCATTGCCGCAACCGACCACGGCCGGGATACCCAGCTCGCGGGCGATGATCGCCGCGTGGCAGGTACGGCCGCCGCGGTTGGTCACGATGGCGCTCGCGCGCTTCATCACCGGTTCCCAGTCCGGGTCGGTCATGTCGGAAACCAGCACGTCACCCGGCTGGACCTTGTCCATTTCCGAAACGTCGTTGATCACGCGCACTTTGCCGGCGCCGATGCGCTGGCCGATGGCACGGCCTTCGACCAGTACGGTGCCTTTTTCTTTCAGCAGGTAGCGTTCCATGACGTTGGCGCTGGAACGGCTTTTCACGGTCTCAGGGCGGGCCTGGACAATGTACAGCTTGCCGTCGTCACCGTCCTTGGCCCACTCGATGTCCATCGGGCGCTGGTAGTGCTGCTCGATGATCATGGCCTGTTTGGCCAGCTCGCTGACCTCGGCATCACTCAGGCAGAAGCGTGCGCGCTCGGCGCGGTCCACTTCCACGGTCTTGACCGAACGGCCAGCCTTGGCTTCTTCGCCGTAGACCATCTTGATGGCCTTGCTGCCCAGGTTGCGGCGCAGGATGGCCGGGCGGCCGGCCTGCAGGGTGTTCTTGTGCACGTAGAATTCGTCAGGGTTGACCGCACCCTGCACCACGGTTTCGCCCAGGCCGTAGGCGCCCGTGATGAACACCACGTCGCGGAAGCCCGACTCGGTGTCGAGGGTGAACATGACGCCGGCGGTGCCGGTTTCGGAGCGGACCATGCGCTGCACGCCAGCCGACAGGGCCACCAGCTTGTGGTCGAAGCCCTGGTGCACGCGGTAGGCGATGGCGCGGTCGTTGAACAGCGAGGCGAACACTTCCTTGGCCGCGCGGATCACGTTGTCAACGCCGCGGATGTTGAGGAAGGTTTCCTGCTGGCCTGCGAACGAGGCGTCTGGCAGGTCTTCGGCAGTGGCTGAAGAGCGCACGGCAACCGCCATGTTGTCGTTGCCGGCAGCCATCGCGGCGAATGCGGTTCGGATTTCCGAATCCAGACGCGGCGGGAACTCGGCTTCCATGACCCACTGGCGAATCTGCGCGCCGGTCTTGGTCAGGGCATTGATGTCATCCACGTCCAGCGCGTCGAGCGCGGCATGGATCCGGTCGTTGAGACCACTCTGTTCGAGAAAATCGCGGTACGCCTGCGCCGTAGTGGCAAAGCCGCCCGGCACCGATACACCAGCACCGGCAAGGTTGCTGATCATCTCGCCCAGGGATGCGTTCTTGCCCCCCACATGCTCCACATCATGGACGCCGAGCTTATCGAGGGAAACTACGTACTCTACCAAGGTGATCTCTCCACTAACTGTGTTGGAAAAGCTCAAAAAGGCGCCCGCCTGTCTTCTGTGACTTGGCCGGGCGTTTGTGGCCTGTACCTGGAAAATAAGTGAGAATGCCGACAGCCGCATTCGGCAAACCGAACTTATCATATCCAAGAAACGTCATCAGCTTAAGGCCCAGATCGCAAATGAAACGAACCGCGTTCTTCATCTCCGACGGCACCGGTATCACTGCCGAAACCTTGGGCCAGAGTTTGCTCGCGCAATTCGAGAGCATTCCGTTCAACAAATTTACCCGCCCGTACATCGATTCGCCGGACAAAGCGCGGACCATGGTCCAGCAAATCAACGCTGCCGCCGAGCGTGACGGGGTGCGCCCGATCATCTTCGACACCATCGTCAATCAGGACATCCGTGAGATCCTGGCGACGTCGAATGGCTTCATGATCGACATCTTTTCCTCTTTTTTATCCCCGCTCGAGCAGGAATTGACCGCCCATTCGTCGTATTCCGTGGGTAAATCGCACTCGATTGGCGGTAATTCCAACTACATGGAACGCATCGAGGCTGTGAACTTCGCCCTGGACAACGACGACGGCGCGCGTACCCACTACTACGACAAGGCCGACCTGATTCTGGTTGGCGTGTCGCGTTGCGGCAAGACCCCGACCTGCCTGTACATGGCCATGCAGTTCGGCATCCGCGCCGCCAACTACCCGCTGACCGAGGACGACATGGAGCGCCTGCAGCTGCCGGCAGTGCTGAAAAAGCACCACAACAAGCTGTTCGGCCTGACCATCGACCCCGATCGCCTCACCGCCATCCGCCACGAGCGCAAGCCCAACAGCCGCTATTCCAGCTTTGCCCAGTGCGAGTTCGAAGTGCGTGAGGTGGAGAGCCTGTTCCGCAGGGAGAACATTCCCAACATCAATTCCACGCATTTTTCGGTGGAAGAGATTTCGGCGAAGATTCTGGTGGAGAAAGGCGTGGAGCGCAGGTTCAAGTAAGCCAGAACAGGTAATACAAAAAAGCCCCGGCATCACTGCCGGGGCTTTTTCATTTCAGCCTGATGATCAGGACGGCACCACCGCCGCCTGCCCGCTCATGGCCAGGTCGACCAGCTCGCGGTTGGCCACCGCGTACATCGCATAGTCGGTGCCCGTGGCATTGCGCAGGTCGTCCAGCATGGCGCGCCAGCGCTCCACCATCACCCGGTGCTGCTCGGCCCACAGCGCCACGCGGGCGTCCATGTCTTCCGGTGCATCGGCCATCTGCAATACCGAGATGGTGATTGCCCGTTGCTGCAGGTCAATGTCATCGCGGAACGCTTCGCGGGCCAAGGCCTGCCAGTTGTTTTCCACCGGCAGGTTGCTGATTTCCTGCAGGTACCAGGTCAGGTCCAGCGCGCTGCCCACGGCGAAGAACGCCTTGGCCACCTGCGCCGGTTCATGGCCGGTAACGTCGGCGGCTTCGATGATCGGCAACAGGGTGTACAAGTGGCTGGTACCGGCCACCATGCGCGCCAGCAACTCCGGGACACCGGCGTCGACAAAGCCCTGGTAACGCACCATCCAGCGTTCGCGGGTCGGGCCTTCCAGCAGCTCGTCCAGCTTGAGCCCCAACTGCGCAATCTTCGGCCCGAAGTGCGCGGTGTCGCGCCCGGCGTCCTGCTCGTTACGGCGGCTACGCAGGAACCAGCGGGTGGCACGGCGGCCCAGGCGCATCAGCTCGTCCATCAGGGTGAGCTGGATTTCCGCCGGCACCTGGTAGTCCAGAGCCTCGATCTGGCGGAACCAGTGCGGCAGGTGGAAGATGTCGCGCACGATCACATAGGCCCCGGCCACGTTGGCCGGGCTCATGCCGGTCGACTCCTTCAGGCGCTGGACGAAGGTGATGCCCATGTTGTTGACCAGGTCGTTGGCGATCTGGGTGCTGACGATTTCGCGCTTCAGGCGGTGGCGGCGCATGGCCTCGGCGAACTTGCTGACCAGCGACGGCGGGAAGGCGGTTTCCATGTCGCGGGTCAGGTAGTCGTCGTCCGGCACCAGCGACTTGAGCAGTTGCTCCTTGAGGTCGATCTTGCTGTACGAGATCAGCACCGACAGCTCGGCGCGGGTCAGGCCCTGGCCGGCAGCCAGGCGTTCAGCCAACTGCTCTTCGGACGGCAGGAACTCGATGGCGCGGTCCAGCTTGCCACGACCTTCCAGGTCGGCCATCAGGCGCTTGTACTCGGCAATCCGCTCGCGGGCGCGGCGGGCGGCCAGCGACAGCGCCTGGGTCTGCTTGTAGTTGTTGCCCAGCACCAGGTTGCCGACTTCGTCGGTCATGCTGCCCAGCAGCTGGTTACGCTGCTTCTCGGTCATGTCGCCACCCTGCACCACTTCGTTGAGCAGGATCTTGATGTTGACCTCGTGGTCGGAGCAGTCCACGCCGCCGGCGTTGTCGATGAAGTCGGTGTTGGTGGCGCCGCCGTTCAGGCCGAACTCCACTCGGCCGAGCTGGGTCATGCCCAGGTTGCCGCCCTCGCCCACCACCTTGCAGCGCAGTTCGTTGCCGTTTACCCGCAGCGCGTCGTTGGCCTTGTCGCCGACATCGGCGTGGCTTTCGCTGCTGGCCTTTACGTAGGTGCCGATACCGCCGTTCCACAGCAGGTCGACCGGTGCCTTGAGCAACGCGTTCAGCAGCTCGGTCGGGGTCAGGCGGTCGGCCTCGATGGCAAAGCGCTCTTTCATCTGCGGGCTGATGGCGATGCTTTTGGCACTGCGCGGGAAGATACCGCCGCCTTCAGACATGATGCTGGTGTCGTAATCGCTCCAGGCCGAACGCGGCAGGTCGAACAGGCGCTTGCGCTCGGCAAAGCTGGACGCAGGCTCGGGGTTGGGGTCGATGAAGATGTGCAGGTGGTTGAACGCCGCCACCAGTTGCAGCTTGTCGGACATCAGCAGGCCGTTGCCGAACACGTCGCCGGCCATGTCGCCCACGCCGATGACGGTGATCGGGTCTTCCTGCACGTTGATGCCGCGCTCGCGGAAGTGGCGCTGCACGCCCACCCAGGCTCCACGCGCGGTAATGCCCATCTTCTTGTGGTCGTAACCGGCCGAACCGCCCGAGGCAAAGGCATCGCCCAGCCAGAAGCCGTAGTCGATGGCAATGCCGTTGGCGATGTCGGAGAAGGTGGCGGTGCCTTTGTCGGCCGCCACCACCAGGTATGGGTCATCATCGTCGTGACGCACCACGTTGGCCGGCGGCACCACGCCACCGTCCTTGAGGTTGTCGGTGATGTCGAGCAGGCCGGAAATGAAGATGCGGTAGCACGCCACGCCTTCGGCGGCAATCTCGTCCCGGCTACCGCCCAGTGGCAGGCGGCGCGGCAGGAAACCGCCCTTGGCGCCGACCGGCACGATGACCGAGTTCTTCACCTGCTGGGCCTTGACCAGGCCCAGCACTTCGGTGCGGAAGTCTTCTTCACGGTCAGACCAGCGCAGGCCGCCACGGGCGACGTTACCAAAGCGCAGGTGCACGCCCTCGACCCGAGGCGAATAAACGAAGATTTCAAACTTGGGCACCGGCTTGGGCAGCTCGGGGATCAGCTTGGGGTTGAACTTGAAGCTAAAGTACGACTTGTTCTGGCCGTTGGCATCCGGCTGATAGAAGTTGGTGCGCAGGGTGGCCTTGATCAGGTCCAGGTAGCGCCGCAGGATGCGGTCTTCGTTGAGTACCTGCACGTCGTCGAGCGCGGTCAGGATGGCCTGCTCCAGGCGCTGCTGCTTGTCGTCGAGGTCATCCTGGGTGAGCTTGCGCGCCAGGTAGAAACGGGTCTTGAACAACCGGGTCAGCTCGCGGGCGATGTCGGTGTGGTTGTTCAGGGTGCTGGCGATGTAACCCAAGTCGAAGCCCAGGCGGATCTGCTTCAGGTAACGGGCGTAAGCGCGCAGCAGCGCCACGTCACGCCAAGGCAGGCCAGCGGTGAGTACCAGACGGTTGAAGGCATCGTTCTCGGCATCACCGCCCACGATGTGGATGAAGGCGTCCTGCAAGGTGTCGTTGAGCTGCTGGATATCCAAGCTCAGGCCTTCGCTGTAGGTGAAGGCGAAGTCGTGAATCCAGTACTCGCGGCCATTGGCGTGACGCAGGCGGTACGGGAACTCGCCCAGCACACGCAGGCCAAGGTTTTCCAGGATCGGCAACACGTCGGACAGCGCCAACGGGGTGTCGGCGTGGTACAGCTTGCAGTGCAGGATGCGCTCACCCACCTGGGTCAGCGGCTGGTAGAAACTCATGGCCAGCGGCTTGCTTTCCGACAGGCTCAGCACATGCTGCAGGTCGACAACGGCCGAGTGCGCGGCAAAGCGTTCACGGTAGCCGGCCGGGAAGCCCTTGGGGAAATCAGCGAGGATGTTGGTGCCTTGGGCTTCGCCGAAGTTCTCCACGACCAGCGTCGAATAATCGTCATGCCACGAGCGGCAGGCCTGGATCACTTCGCGTTCCAGCTGCTGCGGGTCGATGTCGATGCGGTTTTTTGGGTCTACCCGCAGAATCAGTTGCACACGGGCCAGCACTGATTCGGAGAAGAAGGTCCAGAACTCGCAGTCGCTGGCCTTCAGGCGCTCCATCAGTACTTGCTGGATTTTCTGTCGCACTTCGGTGGAGTAGATCTCCCGCGGCACGTACGCCAGGCAGTAGCAGAAGCGGCCGTACGGGTCCTTGCGCAGGAACACGCGGATCTTGTTGCGCTCCTGGATCTGCACGATCGCCATGACGGTGGTGAACAGCTCGTCGATCGGCGTCTGGAACAGGTCGTCGCGCGGCAGCACCTCCAGCACCTGGGCCAGTTCCTTGCCCAGGTGGGCCTTGGGGTCGAAGCCCGAGCGGCGCTCGACTTCGGCTACCTTGACGCGGATGTAAGGAATGGCATGCACGCTTTCGCCATACACCGACGAGGTGTACAGGCCCATGAAGCGGTGTTCCTTGATGACCTTGCCGTCGGCGTCCAGTTGGCGGATCGACACGTAGTCCGGGTAGGCCGGGCGGTGCACGCGGCTAGGCAGCGCGGCCTTGGCGAACGACAGCAGCAGCGGTTCGTTGAGGTAGGCCACGGCGTAGTCTTCGATGCGCAGCTCTTCGGCCGTCAGGCCCACGCGCAGGCGGCGCGGCAGGCCGAGGAACGACTGCTCGTCGTAAACCATCTGGCCGCCATCGGCATCGCCCTTGACGGTGAACTCTTCATAGCCCAGGAAGGTGAAGTGGTTGTCCAGCAGCCACTCGAGGAAGGCCTTGACCTCGCCCTTTTCGTGTTGCGCCGGGCCGAAGGCGGTCTGTTCCACCTCGGCCACCACGTCACGCAGCTTGGCCTTCATCGGCTCGAAATCGGCGACTGCCACCCGCACCTCGGCCAGCACCTGCTCGATCTCGCGGGCCAGCACGGTCAGCTCTGCGGCATTGGCGCAGCGGTCGATCTCCAGGTACATCAGCGACTCGTGGCGCACGCCCTCGCCCTGGGTACCCTTGGGCAGCAGTTCCAGCAGCTCGCCCTTGGCGCCACGGCGCACGCTGAGCACGGTGGTTTGCAGGGTGTGGATGCTGTAGCCACGACGGTTGAGCTCGGTGCGCACCGAGTCGACCAAAAACGGCAGGTCGTGGTGCAGCACCTCGACCACGGTGTGGGTCGATTGCCAGCCGTTGCGCTCGTAATCAGGGTTGTATACCCGCACTTGCGGGTATTCGGGGTCGAAACGTTCGATGATGCGCCAGGCTGACAGGGTGCAGCCGGCCAGGTCGGAAAGCCTGCGTTGGGTGAGTTCGTCCAGAGAGATGATGCCGAAGAACTGCTCGGCGAACAGCGCCACTTGTGGCAGGGACTGTTCGCTGATGTGCTGCGCCAGGGCCGCTTGCAGTTGATGCTGGAAGTCGGCTTTACTGGCTGCGGTGAAGAACGCCATCTGTGGTACTCCGCTTGGGCTTTGTAATAGTTGAAGCGTCGCTGCGTGCGCCGTGTACGGATCAACGATAGCCAACCCGTGGCAAGGCGGACGGTAAAACCAGGCGTTGAACGTGCGCGGGCACGCCCAGGGCTCGCCGAAGCTTAACGACTGATCGGTCATCAAGGCTTGCAGCGCTGCGACAATTTCGGTCAAGGGGCGGTAACTTTACGTTTATGCCTGTACGCAAGACTGTCAGAATTCCCTTCCATTCACTTTGATCCGAGCCCGCTCATGCAAATCAACACCGCCCTGCTCTTCGCCACCCCTTGCGATGACGAGGAAGACAACATGGCGACCCTGTGCTGCCACAGCGACAAGGGCCAGATGTTTCTGCTTACCCGCTACCCGGACGAAGACACCGTCGACCTGACCCTGGATGACGAACCATCGACGCTGGACGGGCTGAAAGTGACCCTCAGCGCCAAGCGCCTGCTGATTGAAGTGGCCGCCGGCGACCGCGATGCGCTGAAGGGGGATGAGGTGCTGGAAATCAACCTGACCAGCGACCTGAGCGACCTGGATGAAGTGAAAGAAACCCTGGAGAACATCCTGGCCGGGACCGGGACCTTCGTCTGCGAGCTGTGATTAACTGAACACCAGCGCGGTCTCTGTGGGAGCGGGCGTGCCCGCGAACACCGGCACAGCCGGTGCCATCCATCGCGTCGCCTGCTTCGCGGGCATGCCCGCTCCCACAAGGATCACGCCAACGCTTGCTGCATCTCTTTGGCCTGCACCCGCAGCGCCTCGCAAAACGGCTCCACCGCCGCCGAAGCCGGCCTGTGGTCTGGCCGTATCAGCATCACCTGGTACGGCACCGACACCCGCAACCTGCGGATCGGCAACCCGCCCTGCGCCGCCTCCAGCCCGCTCAACGGGTTGATGATCGCCACCCCCAACCCTTGCCTGACCATGGCACACACCGAGGCGGCACTGGTGGTCTCGATCACCGTGCGGCGGTTTACCCCCGCCGCGCGAAAGTACTGGTCCAGGCGCTGCCGGTAAGTGTCCAGGCTGGCCAGGTTGATGAAGTCCACCTCATGAAAGTCGGCAAGTTCCAGCTCGGCTTTTGCCTGTAGCGGGTGATGCGCGGGCAGCACGCACACCATGTTGGCGCTGAACAGCAGCTCGCCATAGGCACCGCGCGGTATCTGCTCGACCTCGGTCAGGCCAAGGTCATGCTGTTGGGCGATCAGAGACTCTTCCAGCAATGGCGATTCCTGCGCCAGGATACTCACGCTCACGCCCCGATGCTGCTGGTGGAAACGCTGGCAAGCCTTGGGCAGCAACGTCTGGGAGAACAGCGGCAGGCACGTGATGGCCAGCCTCCCCTGCTCGAAATTGCGAATGGCCTGGGCAAAACGGTCGATCCGCTCCAGCCCGACGTAGGCGCGCTCGACCTCTTCGATCAACAGCAACGCCTGGGCAGTCGCCACCAGGCGCCCACCCTCGCGCTCGAACAGGCTCAGCCCGGTCACCTGCTCCAGCCGCGCCAGCTCGCGGCTGACAGTGGGCTGCGAGGTAAACAGCAGGCGCGCAGCACCGGTCACACTGCCAGCGGCCATGATGGCACGGAACACTTCGATATGGCGGACGGAGAGTTTCACAGCAGTACCCGGCAAAGTCAGCAATGGGTATATCAGATATGAATGACTAGCAGAAAAATAGCTATTTTTCTGAATTCCTTGTTTGGCTCATCCTCGCGGTCATCCTTCTATGAGTAGCGCCACCATGACCGCACCTTTCTCCCTCCTGGCCGAAGCTGTCCGCCAGCACGGCTCGCCGCTGTGGGCGTACGACGCCAGCACCATCGCCGAACGTGTCGAGCAGTTGAAGGTGTTCGACACCGTACGCTTCGCCCAGAAAGCCAACCCTAACCTTCACGTGCTGCGCCTGATGCGCGCCCATGGTCTGGTGCTGGACGCCGTATCGCTGGGTGAGATGGAGCGGGCCTTCGCAGCGGGTGCCCGCGTGGACGGCGACCCTGCCGGCGTGGTGCTGACCTGCGACGCGCTGGACCGGCCGACCCTGGAGCGCGTGGTGGCCTCGAAGATCGAAGTGAACGCGGGTTCCATCGACATGCTGAGCCAACTGGGTGAACGCTCGCCCGGCCACCGCGTGTGGATCCGCATCAATCCGGGCTTTGGCCATGGCCACAGCCGCAAGACCAACACCGGCGGCGAGAACAGCAAGCACGGTATCTGGCACGAAGAGCTGGAGGAGGCACTGGCCTGCATCAAGGCCCATGGCTTGCACCTGGTGGGCGTGCACATGCACATTGGTTCCGGTGTGGACTACCAGCACCTGGAGCAGGTGGCTCGCTCGATGATCGAGCTGATTGGCCGCCTGGGCGTGGACATCGAGGCGTTTTCCATCGGCGGCGGGCTCTCCACCCCGTACCGCAGCACTGACAAACCGGTCGACCTGCAGCGCTACGCCCAGACCTGGGCGGTGGCGCGCAAGGAAATCGAAGCGATGCTCGGCCACCCGGTGCGCATGGAGATCGAGCCTGGGCGCTTCCTGGTGGCGGAATCCGGCTATCTGGTGGCCGAAGTGCGCGCCGTGAAGCAGGTGGGGCGCAATACCTTCGTGATGATCGACGCCGGCTTCAACGACCTAATGCGCCCGGCGATGTACGGTGCATACCACGGCATGACCCTGCTCGATGCCAACGGCCAGCCAGTGGACCGACCACGCCAGCCGACCGTGGTGGCCGGGCCGCTGTGCGAGTCGGGGGATGTGTTCACCCAGGACGACCAGGAGCTGACCCCACAGGACCTGCCCCAGGCGCAGGTGGGCGATTTGCTGGTGATTCACGATGCCGGGGCCTATGGGGCGTCGATGTCGTCGAACTACAACAGCCGGCCGCTGCTGCCGGAGTTCCTGATCGAGGAAGGGGCGCTGCGCATGATTCGCCGGCGGCAGACCGTGCAGGACCTGCTGGGCCTGGAGGCGGGGTTCTAATCTCAGTGCTTGGGGCTGCATCGCAGCCCCAATGGACAAACCTCCTTGCAATCACCTTGGCTCATCGCGACAATGCGATCAATTCCTATTCATATTCATATTGCGAATTTGACGCCATGTCGACGCTCGATCACCAGGCCCTCCACCAGCTCTACAGCGAAAACAACAGCTGGCTGAAAGGCTGGCTGCGCGCCCGCCTGGGAAACGCAGCCGATGCCTCCGACCTGGCGCACGATACGTTCCTGCGGGTGATGACGGCCCGCAGCCAGCTCCCCATTCGCGAACCGCGCAGCTACCTCAGCGCCATCGCCCGCTCCCTCCTGATCGACAAAGTGCGCCGCCGCGCTATCGAAAAAGCCTACCTGCAAGCCCTGGCCCTGCGACCGGAGCCGGTGGAGGTATCACCAGAGGTTCGCCTGTCGATCATCGAAATGCTGATGGCCGTGGACAGCCTGCTCGACGAACTCGGCCCCAAGACCCGTGCCATCTTTCTCGCCGTGCAACTGGAAGGCCTGACCTATGGGGCTGCGGCCGAGCGCTTTGGTGTGTCGGTCACCACGGTGAAGAATCACCTGATCAAGGCCATGACCCGCTGCCTGCTGGCAGTCGAAGGCTGAACGGCATGGACGTCAAAACCCTGGAAGCCGCTGCCACCTGGTACGTGCAGCTCAACGATGGCGACAGCAATGAAGCCCGCACCCACGCCTGGCGCCAGTGGCTAAAGGCCAGCCCTCAGCATGCCGCTGCCTGGGCGCGCGTTGAAAAACTTCAGCAACAATGGGCCATGGTGCCGCCACACGCGGCGCTGTCCAGCCTGGGCGCGGCGCAGACGCAGCGGCGCGATGTGCTGAAAGTGCTGAGCCTGCTGCTGGCCATGGGCGGCGGTGGCTGGCTGGCAACAGGGCAGGTGCCCTATCGCGCCTTGATGGCGCAACAACGTACCGGTACCGGCGAGCGGCGCGCTGTAGAGCTGGCGGATGGCTCGCAGCTGGAACTGAACGTGGGTACCGCGCTGGATGTGCGCTTTGACAGGAAAGTGCGGGCAATCCAGCTGTACCAGGGGGAGATCCTCGTGCGCCCGGCCAGCGACATTCAGCAGCGCCCGTTCATCGTGCACACCGACGACGGCAGCGTGCTGGCCCGCAGTACCGAGTTCAGCGTTCGCAAACTGGCACAGCAGACACGCGTGGGCGTGTTGCAGGCCAGCGTCGATGTACGCCCGCAGCGCCATCCTGACCGGGTGCTGCACGTGCAGGCCGGGCAGCAAACGCGCTTTGACCAGCAAGACTTCACCCTTGCCCATGCCCTGCCCGCCGACTCCACGGCCTGGCTACAGGGCATGCTGAGCGTGAACGACTGGCGCCTGGGCGACTTCATCGAAGAGCTGGGCCGCTATCGGCCGGGCGTGCTGCGCTGCGCCTCATCAATCCGGGCCATGAGCATTTCCGGCGCATTCCGTGTCGACAATACCGATATTGCGCTGGCCAACCTGCCGAAAACCCTGCCTGTAAGGGTGCGCTACCTCAGCCGCTACTGGGTGAATGTGGAGCCTGCCTGAACGGCTGGTGAAAAAACTTTCGCTCAAATCTTGCTGATTTTTATTCTCGTCCGTCCCTGACAAAAGCCGCGACGACAGCGACTTTCTGCCATGACACGGAAGGATCACCCAATGCCTCACCTGCACCCCACCCCTACCACGCTGAGCCAGGCCGTGCGCCTGGTGCTGTTCGGCATGTCCCTGGCCAGCGCGCCAGGCCTGCTGCTGATGCCTGCCCAGGCAATGGCCCAGAGTCAGACCGCCTACCATGTTGCCGCAGGCCCTCTGGGCAACGCCATCACCCAGTTTGGCGTGCAGGCGGGCGTCACCATTTCGTTCGACACCGAACAAACGCGCAACCTGAACAGCGCAGGCCTGGAAGGCAGCTACAGCATCGAGGAAGCGCTGGTGCGGCTGCTGAACAACAGTGGCTTGCAGGCACAACGCCAGGGTAATGGCGGCTATGTGCTGGTGCCTTCAGACAACGGTTCGGTGATGGAACTGGGGCCACTGAACATCGATGCCAACCGGCTGGATGCGACCAGCGAAGGCACTGAGTCTTACACCGCCCGCGCCGTGACCATCGGCAAGGGTGTGCACACGCTGAAGGAAACCCCGCAGTCGGTCACCGTGATGACCCGCAAGATGCTCGACGACCAGAACCTCAACACCCTGGAACAGGTGCTGGACAAGACCCCGGGCATCACCGTGTACGACTCGCCCATGGGCGGCAAGTATTTCTATTCCCGCGGCTTCAACCTGGACGGCCAGTACCAGTACGACGGCGTGCCGCTGGACGTGGGTGGCAACTACGTGCAGGCCAACAGCTTTTCCAGCGACATGGCGTTCTACGACCGTGTCGAAATCCTGAAGGGCGCAGCCGGCATGATGAAGGGCTCCGGCTCCTCCGCCGGCGGCGTCAACTTCGTGCGCAAGCGTGGCCAGGAAAAGGCCGCCACCACCGTCACCCTGTCTGCCGGCAGCTGGGACAACTACCGCGGCCAGGTGGATGTGGGCGGCCCGCTCAACGAGTCCGGCACGGTGCGTGGTCGGGCCGTGGCAGCGCTGCAGGACCGTCAGTACTTCTATGACATTGCCAAGCGCCAGGACCAGATTCTGTACGGCGCCATCGACTGGGATGTCAGCCCCGACACTACCCTGGGCTTCGGCCTGGCCTACGAGGATGTGGATGCCACCCCGTGCTACCACGGCCTGCCACGCTATGCCGATGGCAGCGACCTGAAGCTGTCTCGCTCCACCTGCCTGGGCGCTAGCTGGAACGACCTGCAAAGCCAGCGCATTACCGGCTTTGCCGACCTCAAGCACCGTTTCAACGATGACTGGACGCTGAACTTCGCCTCGGTCTACACCCACAACAACCAGAACATCGAATATGGCTATTCCGAAGGTTCGGTACCGGTCGGCGCCACCAGCGCCAGCATCGGCCGCTATGCCGGCCGTTTCGACTACGACCAGGACGACTATGGCTTCGATAGCTACGTCGATGGCAAGTTCGAAGCCTTCGGCCTGCAGCACGAGCTGATCATCGGTGCCAACGCCAGCCGGCAGAAAACCCATGACTACTTCGCGCTGATGGGGTTGAGCGGTAGCCAGAACCCGTTCGCCCCGTCGGCGGACTTCCCGCACCCGTCCAAGGACGACTATCTGGTCCTCCCCCTGCGAGGCGGTAGCATTCCCACCGACTCCACCACGACCCAATATGGCACCTACGCCAACCTGCGCCTGAAGCTGGCAGAACCACTGACCCTGGTACTGGGCACCCGCGTCAGCTGGTACCGCAACAAGAGCGATGCTTACACCCAGCGCTATGAGTACTGGGTAAACAATCGCAGCCAGGAAAACGGCCAGGTCACGCCGTTCGCCGCCGTGCTGTATGACCTGAACGACCAGTGGACCGCCTACGCCAGCTACGCCGACATCTTCCAGCCGCAAAGCGACAAGGTGAATGCCGAGCGGCAGTCGCTTCAGCCCAAGACCGGTGCCAACTACGAGGTTGGCATCAAAGGCGAGCTGCTCAATGGCGCGCTGAACACCTCGTTCAACCTGTTCCGCACTGTCGAGAAGCACCGCGCAGAAAGCGACTACAACGAAGCCTGCCCTTCAGGCGACGGCTACTGCTACACCGACAGCGGAAAGGTGCGTGCCCAGGGTTTCGAAGCAGAGATCAGCGGCTCGCCACTCGAGCGCTTGCAATTGCTGGCGGGCTACACCTACACCCAGACCAAGTACCTGAATACCATCGAAGACACCGACCCGACCGAGCTGACCTTCACCTCCAGCTTCATCCCGCGGCACATGCTCAAGGTGTGGGGTGACTACCAACTGGGCGGTGCACTGGAGCGTTTCACCGTCGGCGCCGGCCTGAACAGCCAGAGCGAAAACTTCCGCACTACAGGCACTACCCGTGTCGAGCAGGCCGGCTACACCGTGTGGAACGGCCGCGTGCAGTACCGCGTCGACCCGAACTGGACTGTTGCGCTCAACGGCAACAACCTGTTCGACAAGAAGTACTACGCCACCATCGGTGCGCCGGCCTGGGGCAACTTCTATGGCGAACCGCGCAACTTCATGGTGACCTTGCAAGGGGCGTTCTGAAGTACTTCACAACGTGCGGTCGGGCCGCTCTGCGGCCCGACCGCAGGGCGGTGAAACACCAGCCAAAATCAACATCACCGCATTTTCAGAAAGGCGTGAAATGCAGGCGAAGTTGGACATCCCCTCCCGCTTCATCATCCACGAAACCGTGCACTGGGTGCTGAACCACCGCATGAACAGCGCACTGCCCGGCTACCTGATACTCAGCGCACGGGCGCCGTTCAACTCACTGGCCGCCTTGCCCGTAGAGGCCCAAGCCGAGCTGGGCATTCTCATGGCGCGCACGCAGCAGGTGATGGAAGCGCAGCTGCAACCGGCGCGGTTGTACATGCACACCTCGACGAACTGCCTTACAAAGATTGCCACCCGGTCTTTCAGCGAGCCTTGGCTCACTTGTGCGAAACGCTCGAAAGCAACTTGCGCACCCACTGAACTGCTGCGCAACACCTCCAGCAGCATCAGAAAGCTCGGCACCGACAGGCATACCCGCCGCGCCCTGCCGATACGCGCCAGCGCTTCATCGCTGACACCGTGAAAGGCACCGCTGCCCAGCGAGACGATTGCGTGCGCCAGCGTACAGAAGGTGTCGAGGTCCAGGTACCCGGTGGCTGGGCGCCCAACGCGCATGGCGCAGACGTACTGCTCATCGTGCCCGGCACCACCGAGAACTTTGCCTCGAACAAAATCATCATCGCCGGCCTCACTGCCGAAGCCGTCTGGCAACAACTGGATGACACGCGGGCGTTGCCAACGTACTACCGCAATGCAGCGGACATCCGTTTTCATGATGGCTCCGGCCCGTACCTGAGCAACGGCGCACGCTTTCGCTTCACCACGTTCGGTTTCCCGGTCGAGGCGCAGGTTACCGAGCATATGCCACCTGTTCCAGGCCAACCCGCACGCGTGGCTTGGCATGGCTGGGGGCTGACTTGTCGGCCCGCACTACCCTGCCCTGCAGGGTGCGCAGCACCTTGCGCTTGGCGTTGGCTGGCAGCCCTCTGGTCTGGCTGATGCCAACCGTCACATCGCCTGCTGCCAGCAAATCCGGTATGCGCCAGTAATCCACATGCTGCACAACCACCACCACGTTCGGCGCCTCCACCCGCAGGGCCCGCAGCAGTGGCGGCAGCAAGCCCGACTCCACGTCATCGGACAAACCGATGCGGAACGTCATGTTGCTGGTTGCCGGGTCGAAGTCATGGGACAGACTGAGGGCGATGGACATCGCATCCAGCGCCGGGGTGAGGTACTTGATCACCTCTTCGGCCCTGGCCGACGGTTCCATGCGGTTACCCACACGGAGCAGCAACGGGTCGTTGAACATCGCCCGCAACCTGGCCAGCGCGGCGCTGACCGTGGGTTGGGCGATGAACAGTTTTTCTGCCGCACGGGTGAGGTTGCGCTCTTGCATCAGGGCTTCGAACACCACCATCAGGTTGATATCGGCTTTGCGCAGTTCGTTTCGGTTCATTGGCGCTCCCGGGGCCATGCTTGTTTTGCGGGTCAATTGCAGCATTGACAGTAATCCTGACCGAGTCAAAGGTGCAGACTTGTATCCCCGGTGCTGGCTCAGACAACCCAATCCGGGTACCCTCCTCACTTCCCTTCCGGCCTCCCCTGCCGTGCACCGCCCAGGCGTTGATTCGCGAAGCGGTCATTCATGATGCCGACCCTTGCATGGCCGCCAATCACCGGTGCGCCCACCCGCCATCAATCCACTCAGGATGACCTCATGATCATTCGCCAAGGAAATGCTGCCGACTACCCGCAGCTGCTCGACATCTGGCTGCGCGCCGTGCGCGCTACACACCGTTTTCTGCAACCCGCCGACATCGACGCGTTGCTGCCACAGCTGCGCGATATCTACTTCCCGGCCGTCGAGCTGTGGGTAGCAGTCGACACGGATGACCAGCCGCTGGGCTTCATCGGCTTCAACGAGCAGCATGTGGAAATGCTGTTCGTCGACCCCGACCTTCATGGGCAAGGCATTGGCCGCGCGCTGCTGGACTTCGGCCGCCAATCGCGCCATTCAATGAGTGTCGACGTCAACGAGCAAAACCCGCAGGCTGTGGGCTTCTACCGGCATTACGGTTTCATCCAGACAGGCCGTTCGCCGCTGGATGGCGAGGGCCGGCCATTTCCCTTGCTGCATATGAGCTTGCCCCTAGGGAGTGATTGAGAGGCATACATTGCAAGGGGCGGCCCCTTGTGTCGCAAAAGGGCCGCCATGCGGCCCCGGCAAGGTTGCGGCCATGAGAGAAGCCGTTTAGCGGGTCAGTTCTATTTCGTTCATCAATGCCCTGGCCAACGCTGTGAAGTATTCGGCGGCGCGTGCGCGATGCCGCCGCATCACATACGTCGGACTCGCTGATACGAAAACTCGCATCTCCCTACGCTTCAGCAATTTTATGTCTTATTTAACGCAAAAATAGCAACATAAGAACAATCTAATTCCAATGTGCGGCAACCCTTAGCAATCGAGCATCGCTCAACCACCGTATACTCGGATCCACTATCGAGGATGCCCACATGCAAGCACTGGGAATGGATTACCGGCACGGCGATGAAGTCGCCAGCCACTGCCACGCCGAAGACCAGCTGATCTACGCCGCCAGCGGTGTGATGCGGGTCAGCAGCGAGGGCGGTAGTTGGGTGATCCCCGGCGGGCACGCGTTATGGATGCCCGCCGGAGTCAGCCATGCCATTCGCATGGAGGGCGCGGTCAGCATGCGCACCTTGTTGCTTGAGGCACGCGTCGCGCATTGCCAGGTGATCGTTGTGTCCGGCCTGCTGCACGAGCTGATCCTGGCTGCAGCGCGCCTGCTCGACCTGCGAGACGGCGAACACGTGCGGGCGTTGATTCAGTGTGAGTTGGCCACTGCCAGGCGCATCGATGCCTTTGTGCCACTGCCGCACCAGGCGCGTTTGCGTGCCTGGTGCGAGCGCTTCTTGCAGGACCCGGCTCAGGACCTGACCCTGGAACAATGCGGCGCACAGCTGAACATGAGTGCCCGCAGCGTGGCGCGGCTGTTCCAGCGCGAGGTGGGCATGTCGTATGGCGAATGGCGCGCCCGGGCCCGGGTGATGCTCAGCCAGCAGTGCCTGGCCAACGGCCAGCCCATCCTGAATGTGGCACTGGAACATGGCTACCAGAGCGCCAGCGCCTTTGCCGCCATGTTCAAGCGCATCCTCGGCTACGCCCCCAGCGACTGGCAGAACGGCTGCGCGCGCGGGTACTGACTGACAGGTTGTCCCACTTACGCGCAGGGTTGTCCTGCTTGCGGCAGCGAGGCCTGGCTCGCCATCGTTAACCTCGCATCACCACCCCTGAAGCGACGTGTGTGATGCCTCTACTGCAATCATTCCCTTTTCCTGCCCGGCTTGGCGCCGCCATCGGCATGCTGAGCGTGCTGGCGGCTTGCGCCCGGCACCCCACACCGGCCGAGCCACCCACCGCACTGCAAGCGGACCCGCTGGCCAGCCTGCCGGCTGGCACCCGCAAGCAACCTCTGCCGGAGCGCTGGTGGGCACTGTTCCGGGACCCACAGCTCAACCACTGGGTGCAGCAAGCCCTGGCGCACAATCAGGACCTGAAGCAGGCCGAAGCGAATGTGCAGGCCATGCTGGCGGGCATAGGGGAATTCGATGCCAGGCGCTGGCCGTCCACCTCCGTGGGCCTTGCCGCGACGTACGGCAAGAGCGCCGATGACCAGACCCTGGCCGAAGCGACTGACAGCCACGCGCCATCACAATGGCAATTCAACCCGGGCATCGAGTTGGCGTACCAGGTGGACGTCTGGGGCCAGGTACGCGCCGCCATTGCGCGTGCACAGGTGCAGGCTGAAGCCACCCAGGCCGCGCTGGACCTGGTGCGCCTGCAGGTGGTGGCCCAGACCAGCCGGGCCTATATCGACCAGTGCATCTACACGGCTCGCCTGGACGAAGCCCGCCAGTCGCTGCAAACCCTCGACCACAGCGTGCACCTCAGCGAGCGCCAGCACCAGGCCGGCGTTGCCACGGCCCTGGACAGCGAACGCCTGCTGGGCCTGCGCGAACAGATGCGGGCGCGGTTGCCGATGCTGGAGGCCCGACGGCAGATGGCGCTGTACGAGCTGGGCATGCTCAGCGGCCAGGCCTCTTTGGCCGAGGCCAGCACCTGCACGTCCATCCCTTCGCTGTCGGCGCCCTTGCCGGTTGGCGACGGCTGGCAGTTACTCGCACGCCGCCCGGATGTACGCCAGGCCGAACGGGAACTGCAAGCTGCCACGCTCGAGACCGAAATCGTCCGGGCCGACCTGTACCCGAAGGTCAGCTTCGGCGCATCGCTGACGTCCTCGGACCACCACCTTGCCAACCTGGGCGACAGCCGTGCGGTGATGTTCGGCATCGGCCCGCTGATCCGCTGGGAGTTCCCCAACGTCAAAGCCAACCGCGCTCGGGTCGGCAAAGCCGAAGCATTGCAGCAAGCGCAGGTGGCCCATTACCAAGGTGTGGCGTTGCGGGCACTGAAAGACGTGCGCCAGACGCTGGCTCGTTACGACGGCGAGCGACAGCGGTTGCAGGCACTGGACGCGGCCCTGGCGCACAGCCAGCGCGGCTTTGCCCTGGCCCAAAGCAACTACCGGGCCGGCACCGTGGACGGGTTGGCGTTGCTCGACAGCGAGCGTGAACTGATCCGCTTGCGGGGTAGCCATGTCCAGGCCCAAGGGCGCCTGGCACAAGCACAGGTCAACCTGTTTCGCGCTTTGGGCGGGCGGTGGTAGTTCCAAACATCAAGAATGGATAGAGATCATGAATGTTGCTGTAGAACAAACCGCGTCAACCGCCGTTGAGCAAAAGGGCATGGCCGTATCTCGCCGTCTGGCATACATCGCAGGTGGCAGCCTGGCAGCCATCGCCCTGTTGGCCTTCACCAGCTACTGGCTCACCACCGGCCGCTACCTGGAAACCACCGACGACGCCTACATCCGTGCCGACTGGGTGGCCATGAGCCCTCGTGTGGCCGGCTACGTGGCCAAGGTCGAGGTCGATGACGACCAACCGGTAAAAGCCGGCGATGTACTGGTACGCCTGCAAGCCCGCGACTATCAGGCCCGCCTCGACCAGGCCCAGGCCGGCGTGGCCGAAGCCCAGGCGGCGCTGACCGCCACCCAGGCCAGCCAGCAGGTGGCGGCCGAGCGCATCAACCAACAGCAGCAAGCCATCCTGCAGGCAGAAGCCGCCGTGCAGGGCGCTGCAGCCGAACATCGGCGCAGCGAGCTGGACATGCAACGCTACCGTGGCCTGGTGCGTGACGATGCCGCAACGGTACAGCGCCTGGAAAGCGCCAGTGCCGCTGCCTCGCAGGCCCAGGCCGCACTGCAGGGCGCGCAGGCCGCATTGCGCGAACAGCGCGCGCAGTTGGCCATGGCCAAGGCACGATCCGCCCAGGCCGACGCCACGTTGAAACAGAAAGAAGCAGCGCTGGCCCACGCGCTGGCCCGCCAGCGACTGGCCGAACAGGATGAGCAGGACACCATGCTCCGCGCGCCCATCGACGGTGTGGTTGGCCAGCGCCGCGTGCGCGCCGGCCAGTATGTGGTGCCGGGCCAGCCACTGCTGGCCGTGGTGCCCCTGCAGCAGGCCTATGTGGTGGCCAACTACAAGGAAACCCAACTGGCCCACATGCGCGCTGGGCAACCGGTAGAAATACGCGTAGACACCTTCGCCAGCCAGCCACTGCACGGTCATGTGGCCAGTTTCTCGCCAGCCTCCGGCAATGTCTTCGCCCTCCTGCCGTCCGACAATGCCACCGGCAACTTCACCAAGATCGTCCAGCGCTTCCCGGTGCGCATCCTGCTCGACAAACCGCTGGATGGCCCACAAGTGCTGCCCGGCATGTCGGTGGTCACCACCGTCGACACCCGCCCCGCAGAGGTTATCGATGCGCACTGAGCAACCTGTATCGCTGCGTGCCTGGGTGGCAGTGCTGGGTGGCCTGTTCGGCTGCTTCATGGCCGGCATGAACGTGCACGTCACCAGCGCTGCCCTGCCGGAAATCCGCGGCTCGCTGGGCGCCAGCTTCGAGGAAGGCTCGTGGATTTCCACCGCCTACCTGGTGGCAGAAATCGTGATGATTCCGCTGACCGCCTGGCTGGTGGAGGTGTTCTCGCTGCGCCGGGTCATGTGGACCGGCTCGTTCATCTTCCTGGTGGCTTCGGTGGCCTGTTCCTGGGCTCCAAGCCTGGAGGCGATGATCGTGATCCGGGTAGTCCAGGGGGCTGCCGGTGCAGTGCTGATCCCGCTGTCGTTCCAGTTGATCATCACCGAACTGCCGGCCAGCAAGATGGCCATGGGCATGGCGCTGTTCAGCCTGGCCAACAGCGTGGCGCAAGCGGCCGGGCCGTCGATTGGTGGCTGGCTGACCGATGCGTATTCATGGCGCTGGATCTTTTACCTGCAACTGTTCCCCGGCATTGCGCTGCTGTGCGCCATCGCCTGGTCGATCGAGGCCAAGCCGATGAGGCTCGAACTGTTGCGCAAGGGTGACTGGCTGGGTATCGCGGCCATGGTGGTCGGCCTGGGCGGCCTGCAGATCGTGCTGGAAGAAGGCGGCCGGCTGGACTGGTTTGGCTCGCCATTCATTGTCGGCATGAGCGTGCTCGCCGGTATCGCACTGGTGGTGTTCGTGGTGACCCAACTGTTCGGCCAGCGTACGTTCATCAACCTGCGGCTGCTTGGCCGTTACAACTTCGGTGTCGCCAGCGTGGCGATGTTCATCTTTGGCGCCGCCACATTCGGCCTGGTGTTCCTGGTGCCCAACTACCTGTCGCAGTTGCAAGGTTTCAGTGCGCACGACGTAGGCGTGGCGCTGATTGCCTATGGTGTGGTGCAGCTGCTGCTGGCACCGTTGATACCACGCCTGATGGGCTGGACCAGCGCCAAGTTCATGGTCGCCAGTGGCTTTCTGATCATGGCGCTGGGTTGCTGGCTGGGGGCGAGCCTGAGCGCCGACAGTGCCGACAACGTGATCATCCCGTCCACGGTGGTGCGAGGCATTGGCCAGCCGTTCATCATGGTGGCGTTGTCGGTGCTGGCGGTGGCCGGGCTGGACAAGCGCGAGGCCGGCTCGGCCTCGGCGGTGTTCTCCATGCTGCGCAACCTGGGGGGCGCCATTGGCACGGCCGGGTTGACGCAACTGGTGGCGACCCGGGAGCGCTTTCACAGTGAGCGAATTCACGAACAGGTGACGGTGTTCGAGCCCGCGGTGCAGGAGCGTGTCAACCAGACAGTGCAAAGCTGGCTACCGCACCAGCAGCAGGTGCTGGAAGGGTTGGCAGCCACTGTTCGGCGAGAGGCGTACCTGATGGCCTACAGCGATGCGTTCTACCTTGCGTGCCTGGCATTGCTGGGCTGTGCGGTGGCGGCGTTGCTGCTGCGCGCCCAGCGGGCCGCGTGAGGGGGCTGGTACACTGTGCCTCCACACACTGTGCCCGACAGACCAACCGTATGAACCCGACGCGCTACACCACCGTGGCAAAGGACTTGATGGAAGGCATCGCCAGCGGCCGTTACCCGGTGGGCAGCCTGCTGCCGACCGAGTTCGAGCTGTGCGACCTTTACGATGTGAGCCGGCACACGGTGCGCGCGGCCATCAACCAGTTGCTCAACCAGGGGCTGGTATCGCGGCGCAAGCGCGTGGGTACCCGGGTGGAGGCCAGCAGCCCGCGCGGTGGCTACTCGCAATCGCTGGCCAGCGTGGCCGACCTTGCGCACCTGGCCGAAACCCAGCAGCGGGAAATTCAGGACGTGCGGCACTTCGTTGCCGATTTGAGCGAAGCGGCGCGGCTGGGGCTGGTACCGGGTGAGCACTACTTCTGCGTGTCCAGTATCCGCGTCGACCGCCTGCACAATGCGGCGCCCCTTTGCTGGACCGACGTGTATGCGCAGCGCGACTATGCCGAGGTCATCGAACTGGCCCGCGAACACCCCGACCAGCTGATTGCCGGGTTGATCGAACAGCACTATGGCCGGGCGATCGCGGTGGTCGACCAGCAAGTGCGGGCGGTGTTGCTGACAGCGGAAATGGCCCGGGCGCTGAAGGCCGAGGCGGGTTCACCGGGGTTGAAGATCATTCGCCATTACCGCGAGGAAAACGGCGATTTGATGGCGGTTTCCGAGACGGTGCATCCGGATGACCGCTTTACACTGGTCACCCAGATGCGCCGGGATCGCTCGCCTGTCTGATCTCAGGCACACAAGGCCGCTCCTAGAGGGGCCGCAATTGCTGTTCGGCCTCGATCAATTGCTTGCTGCGCACCGACACCACCCGATGATCCCGCGCCAGCCACCCATACACCGTCGGCAGCACGAACAACGTGAACAAGGTGCCCACCAGCATCCCGCACACAATCACCACCCCCAGCCCGAAGCGGCTGTTGGCCCCGGCACCACTGGCGAACAGCAGCGGAAGCACGCCAAATGTCATCGCCGCCGTGGTCATCAGCACAGGCCGCAAACGTATCTGCGCAGCACGGACGATAGCCGCCGCACGATCAAGGTTGTCGCGCACCTGGATCTCGTTGGCGAACTCCACCATCAGGATGCCGTGCTTGCTGATGAGGCCAATCAACGTCACCAGTCCGATCTGCGTGTAGATGTTCAACGTGGCCCAGCCCAGCGCCAGCGGCAGCAGTGCACCGCAGATCGACAGCGGCACGGTCACCAGGATGATCAGCGGATCCACCAGGCTTTCGTACTGCGCCGCCAGCACCAGATAGATCACCACCAACGCGGCAAGAAACGCCCACATCAGGGCAAAGCCCTCCTGCACGTACTGACGTGATTCCGATTGCCAGTCGTGGTTGAAGCCAGGCGGCAACTCACTGGCCAGTTGCTCAAGCAATGCCACGGCATTGCCCATCGACACACCCGGCGCCGGTATCGCCTGCAAGGTGCTGGCATTCTGCTGATCGAATTGTAGCAGGCGATTAGGCGCAACCTCGATATTCAGGTGCACCACCGTGGCCAGCGGCACCAGGCTGTTGTCCTCGGCGCGCACATACTGGCGGTTGAGCGCCGCAGGCGTCAGGCGCTGGTCCTGAATGCTCTGCGGAATCACGTCGTAGGAGCGCCCGAACAGGGCGAAGCGATTGAGGTACTGCTCGCCCACCAGCACACCCAGCGACTCGCCGATGGCCTGCATGCTGATGCCCAGGCTGGCTGCCTTGGCCCGGTCGATGCGCACCTTCACCACCGGGTTGTTGTAGTCCAGGTCACTGTCCACCACGGCGAACAAACCACTGTCGCGGGCACGCTGCTTGAGGGCTTCCATGGTCTGATAGAGCTCGGGGTAGTCATGGGCACTGCGCAGCACCATCTGCACCGGCAAGCCTCCGCTGGAACCCGGTAGCGAGGCCACCTGGAAGGCGAAAATGCTGCTGCCTTCGATGTCCGCAACTGCCTGTTGAAGCTGCGCCTGCACCTGTCCAGCAGAGCGCTCGCGAGCCTGCCAGGCACTGAGGTTGATGCCGCCGAAACTGGCGGCCGGGCCGTCGGTGCCGTTGATGATCCAGGTGTCGGTGGTTTCGGCAATGGACTTCATCACCTGGTCGAGCTTCAGCGCAAAGCGTTCCGCATACTCCAGGCTGGCATGCTGCGGCGACTTGATGGCCGTAAGCACCGCCGCCTGGTCCTCGGGGGGTGCCAGTTCGCGCTGTGGCAGCAGGTACAGCCAGGGCAGGCTCAGGCACACCAGCAGTGCCACGCCGCCACTGATCCAGCGATGAGACAGGGTGTAAGCCAGCACCCGCCCGTAAGCCCCGGTCAGCGCCCCGAACAACCGGTCCGCCAGGTTGGCCATTGCGCCGTGCTGCTGACCGGGTTGCAGCAGCAGCGAGCTCATCACCGGCGACAAGGTAAGCGCTACCACGCCAGACACGATCACCGCCCCCGCCAGGGTCAGGGCGAACTCGCGGAACAGCGTGCCGGTCAGCCCGCCCATCAGCCCGATGGGTGCATAAACCGCCGCCAGTGTGAGGGTCATGGCAATCACCGGCCCGGCAATTTCCCGTGCCCCGGCCAATGCCGCAGCAACCGGCGACTTGCCCTCCTCGATATGGCGGTGCACGTTCTCCACCACCACGATGGCATCATCCACCACCAGGCCGATGGCCAATACCATCGCCAGCAAGGTCAGCAGGTTGAGGCTGAAGCCGAACAGCAGCATCAGGCCCGCAGCGCCGAGCATCGACAACGGGATGGCCACCACCGCAATCAACACACTGCGCAGCGAACCCAGGCACAGCCAGATCACCAGCACCACGATCAGCATCGCTTCTACCAGGGTGCGCAGCACCTCGTGGATGGAGGCGTCGATGAAGCGTGCGGTCTCGTAGGCCAACGCCACATGCACACCCGGTGGCAGGGTCTGCTGAATCTGCGGCAGCAGCTGGCGAATGCCCTCGACAATCACCAGCGGGTTGCCGGTTGGCGTGGGGAACAAGCCCAGGTGCACGGCCGGTTTGCCATCCATGGTGGCACTGGTCTGGGTGGCCGCCGCACTCAGCTCGACGGTGCCGACATCGCGCAGGCGTACCAGGTCGGTGCCCGCGTTACGGATGATCAGCTCGCGAAAGTCCTCGACCCGGGTGAGGTCGGTGTCCACCTGGATGTCGGCCAGCACGTACTGGCCGCGCACCTGGCCGGGCGTTGCCTGGTAGTTGTTGGCACGCACTGCCTGCGCCACATCGGCTGCCGTCACCCCGCGCCCGGCCATGCGCTCGCTGTCCAGCCACAGGCGCATCGCCAGGCGCTGCCCGCCGAACGACTGCACCTTCGCCACGCCGTCGATGCCGGAGAACTGCGGTTCCACCACCCGCGACAGGTAATCGCTCAGCTCGGGTATCGACAAGGTATCGCTGGCAAAGCCTACGTAGGCGACGGCAGTGGAGTCACCTGCCGACAGCTCCACCACCGGGTCGTAGGCTTTTTCCGGCAGGCGATAGCGCACCTGGTTGACCTTGGCCATGGTCTCGGCCAGTGCCTGGGTCGAGTCGCGGTTCAGCACCATGCGCAGGGTAATCAGGCTGCGTCCCTGCTGCGAGGACGAGGACAGGTAGTCGATGCCCTCCACCGATGACACCGCCTGGGTAATCGGTTGGGTCACGAAGCCTTGCATCAGCTCGGCAGAGGCCCCGGGGTACTCGGTGCTGATGGTGATAGTCGAGCTTTCCAGCAACGGGTACTGGCGGATCGGCAGTTTGCCCATGGCAAACAGCCCCAGCAGGATGATCAGGCTGCTGACCACCAGCGCCAGCACCGGGCGGCGCACGAAGACGTCAGTGAACTTCACGATTGCCGCCCTCCCTGGCTGGCCTGCAGGCTGTCCTGGGCCACCGGCTCGACAGACATGCCATCGTTCAGTTTCAGCTGGCCAGAGACCACCACCTGATCACCCGGCGCAAGACCAGAGGTCACCTCCACCCGCCCCTGCCAGCGCTCACCGGTGGTGACCTGCACCCGTTTCACACGGGTGCCGTGTTCCGCGTCCCGGGTGGCGACGAACACCGTCTGCCCATAGGCGGTGTAGGTAATTGCGGTTTCCGGCACGGCCAGCACGGTCGATGGCTGCGCCGCGTCCAGGCGCACGCTGGCGTACATGCCCGGTTGCAACTGCCCGTCCGGGTTCGCCAAGGCGGCCTGCACCTGCACCAGGCGCGCCTTGCTGACAACCGGGTCGACCGCCACTACCTGGGCCTGAAAGCCTTGGCCGCGCACGGCATCCACACCCAGTGCCAGCACCTGCCCCACCTGCACCTCGGGCGCGGCCTGCTCGCCCAGGGAAAAGTTGACGTGCAACAGGCGGGTATCTGCCAGGCTGACGATGGTCTCGCCAGCGCCCAGGTATTGGCCCTGATGCACCCGGCGAATACCCAGCTTGCCGGCGAACGGCGCACGGATTGCCTTCTGCGCGATCAACGCCTCGACGTGCTGCAACTCGCCGCTGGCCACATCCACGGCAGTGGCGGCGTTATCGAACAGCTCCTGCGAAACGGCATGCATTGCCAGCAGTTTGCGGCTGCGCTGCAACACCACTTCGGCGTTGCGCAGTTTGGCCCGCAACTGCACGCGCTGTGCCTGCTCCGGGGCGTCATTGAGCTGCACCAGCACCTGCCCGGCCGTGACGGTCTGCCCCGACTCGAACGCGATACCGGTAATGCGCCCCGCCACCTCGGCCGCCACCTGCACCTGGTTGACCGCCTCCAGCTCCCCCGAGGCAAAGTTCTGCCGCGCCACCTGCACCTGCTCGGCCGTGGCCAGCGCCACCTTGGTTGCCGGCCATGCGGCGGCAGCGGGCTGCGTCGAGCTGTTGCCCACCAGCGCATAGGCGCCCGCCAGCACACCTGCCACAGCGCCGGCACAGGCCAGTAACGTCCTTTTGTTCATGCAGTGCTCCGATCAATCAGGAAAGCGGTTGCGGGGAAGATCGGGCAGGACTATAAGAGCTCAACTTAACTTGAGGTCAACAGGTATGGCAGTGGACAACACGCGGATGCTCACGGTAGGCGAAGTGGCCAAACGCAGCGGCGTGGCAGTCTCTGCGCTGCACTTCTACGAGTCCAAGGGGCTGATCGCCAGTGTCCGCACCGCCGGCAACCAGCGCCGCTTTCCCGCGCTGGTGCTGCGTACGCTGGCGATCATCAAGGTGGCGCAGCGCACCGGTATTCCGCTGGAGGAAATCAAGCAGGCGTTCAGCCGTTATGCGCCCAACAGCAAGCTCACGGCAGCGCAATGGGGCGAGATGTCCACGGCCTGGCGCGAAGACCTGAACGCCCGCATCCGCACGCTGGAGGCGCTGCGCGACAGCCTGGACAACTGCATTGGTTGCGGTTGCCTGTCGCTGGAAGACTGCCCGCTGCGTAACCCCGAGGATGTGCTGAGCAAGGAGGGTAGCGGGGCGCGGATTCTCGAAAAGAAGGCCCGCTAGCCGCTCCCGTGTCAGTCGGCCTTGCCCAGCACAAAACGATCAAAGTGCTCGATATGCTCATCCAGGTTGTCTTCGAGCATCATCCGGTACTGTTCGCAGAAGTACTTCAGAATCTCTTCCCGGGCGGCCGCCAGCTCCGCGCCGCTCTTGAAGCTGCGGGCACTCATCCAGGCGCTGAAACGGGTTGCGCCGAAGGTGAGCGAGGCGCTGACCTTGCCCAGGTCTTCGAATTTTTCGATCTGCTGGTTGGCCAGGTCGATGTGCGCATCGGCGCGGTCGTAAAAGGCCTGATCGGTAGCTTGGGTCATTGCGGTTCACCTGGTAACGGAAGCCCAAGCCTTGCATGGCGGCGCGCATACGTGCAAGGCTGAAAAAGGATCACCCGCAACGACAAAGGAAGCAAAACACCTTATGCCAGGAACCACACGTATCCATCGCTACTTGCGCCCACTGCCTGCAAACCGCACTGCAGCCAGTGGGCGTGACCTCACAGGCAAACGCGTCATCCGCCTCGCCTCCAAACTCGCAACACTGCTCTGCACGCCCCGCTCTGCACCGCCTTACCTCTGTGTCACGCCCGAGCGTGCACCTGCCAAACGCCTGCCCCCGACCTGACTGCCAACGCTGCAGCGCACAACGCCGTTCTCGCTTGCTACAGGCGGGATGTCTGACGCACTTACAGGGGCAACACGCAATGCTTTTATTTCAAGGCAAACAAATTCACAGCGCCATCTTCGACATGGATGGCACCCTCTTCGACACCGAGCGCTTGCGTTTCAGAACGCTCAAGCAAGCCTCGCTGGAAATCTTCGGCAAGGCACTGGGCGAACACACACTGATCGGCTCGCTGGGCCTGAGCGCGAAAAAAGCCGAAGCCCTCGCCAAGGCGCACAACGGTGAAGACTTCCCGTACGCCGAAATCCGCAAACGCGCGGATGAACTTGAGCTGGAGTACGTGCGCAATCACGGCGTACCGATCAAGGCCGGTCTGCTGGAAGTGCTAGAGCGCCTGCGCAAGTCGGGCCTGACCATGGCGGTAGCCACGTCCAGCCGCCGTGCCATCGCCGAGGAATACCTGATCAACGCCAACGTGCTGAAGTATTTCGATATCACCGTCTGCGGCGATGAAGTCAGCCAGGGTAAACCCCACCCCGAGATTTTCCTGAAAGCCGCCCGCGCGCTCAATTGCGAGCCGGACCAATGCTTCATGGTCGAGGACTCAGAGAACGGCATGCGCTCGGCAATGCGCGCTCAAGGGCAGGCGATTCTTATCGAAGACATCAAGCCGCCGGCCCCCGAGATCAAGGCAGGCGCGCTCAAGGCCTACCGCAGCATGACCGAGTTCCTGGCCGATTTGAGCGAGTGCGTTCCCGACCTGGGCATGCCCGAACTGTACGAAAACTTCCCGGCCTCCATGAACCAGTTCCGCGTGGGCATCCATGGTTTCGGCGCCATCGGGGGTGGCTACCTGACGCAGGTCTTTTCCCATTGGGATGGCTACACCCGGCCTTGTGAGATCATTGCCGCGACCCGCTCGCGCATGTTGCGTGAAAGCGTCAATGCCTTCGGCCGTTACAGCGTGCGCTACGGGGCCACTTCGTTCGACCAGACCATCGACAATGTGCGCATGATCGACATGGACGATGATGATGCACTGATCCAGATGTACACCGCTGCCGAAATTATCGGCCTCAGCCTGCCCGAGCAGGCCATCCGCAACCAGGCGCAGGTGATTGCCAAAGGCCTGTTGAAGCGCTTCGAACGCCGTGGCCGTGAGCTGACGTTGCTGATCGTGCTGAACAAGGTGGGCGGCGCTGCGTTTGTGCGCCGCCATGTGCAAGCGGAGCTGGCATTGCTGTGCCCGCCAGCAATCGGCGAGCAAGTGCTGGAAAAGACCCACTTCGCCGAAACGGTGGTCAGCCGCATCGTCTCCAAGCTCAGCAACGACGCACTGGTACGGCAACTGCGCATCAAGTCGCAGATGTTCCAGAACAGCCTGGAAGACGAGCCGGCAGTCGCCACAAAGGCATCGACGCCAGTGCCTGAATACGAACGGCTGATCGGGCGCTTCAGGCCCTTTGCCCAGCCCAGCAGTGCGATGAGCCAGTTGCACCTGATCCTGTTCAACAGCGAACCCGACATGCCGCTGTATGTAGAGCACGGCAGCGACCTGCTCGAACGCCTGCGCCAGGTAAAAACGGTGCCTGACATCACCCAGATCCAGGTCATCAAGAACCGCTTGTGGAATGGCCCGCATGCCATCGTTGCCTGGTACGCCAGCCTGCTGGGCCATGACTCGGTAGGCCAAGGTATGGGCGATGCACAGGTGAGCGAACTGGCCGAGCGCCTGATTCGCCAGGAAGTCGGCCCCGCACTGGTGGCGGAATACCCACAGATGGCGGAAGTGGTCAGCCGTTTTGCCGAGACCTTCCTGGAACGCTGCAAAACCTCGTTCAAAGACCCTTGTGCCCGGGTGGGGCGCGACCCGTTGCGCAAGCTTCAGCGCAACGAACGCATTTTCAGCAGCATCGAGCTGGCCCACAAGCATGGTATTGAAACCCCGGCCCTGGTGTTTGGCGCGGCACTGGCCATTCACCATGCCCTGCGCTGCACAGATGACAAAGCGCTGGAGGCCCAGGCCATCAGGCAGGCCTATCGTGAAAACGACGCCAGTGTCGAGGCCGTGCTTACCCTCGGGGTTGACGGTAATGGCAAGCGCTTTCCAGGGCTGGACCCGATCACGGATGCACAGCTGATCAGCGCCATTTCAGAGGCTTTCCGGCAGTACCCGCAAAGGGCTGTGGCAAACCGACCGGGCGTCCTTTGCATAGGCGCATGAACCATAGACGCAAGAACAGCGGTCTATCCCCTGTTCCGAGGGTAATCAGGTAAGAGTCGCGAATGGCCTCGGCCATGCACTCAAGGCATCAAGCTGCATCAGCGCCTGCAACAGCATCAGCTGGCGTGCGGCAGAGGGGGCTTCGGCTTCGGGCAGTTGTGCCAGCGCGTGCAAGTAGGCGGCCTCAAGCTTCCTGCGGCGGAAACGGTCGATCAACAGGCCCTTCGCCCTGCTCCTCAATCAGGCCCTGGGTTACTACAAGGTTTCATCGCCTTGCCTCAAGCGTGGCGCACGCAAGGGCGGCTCAGATGGAGCAAATTCGGATGACTTGTAGGACGCTTCTGATTCTCTGTGCCAAGCGCTTGAGGCCGCCCCGTGGGTGTTAGGTTTCTAACCCTATCCACCCACAGGGAGCTTGAGGATGCGCGTCAGTCTAGAGGGAAAAGGCCAGGCGGTAGATGGCGATGTGACCACCACGGGAGCTATCTGTATCGCGACGGGGGCCGGCTATCTCGACGAGGGCCGAATGGTGCTCCGTGAAGGCGACCAGACCACGCCATGCCCTCTTTGTGGGCAGGTGGGAATGGTCGCCGAAGGTGTGGACCACTTCATTTCCGATGGACAGCGCGTGGCCATGGATGGTGCGCTGGTTGTCTGTGGCTGTTCGCCGGGCAGCAATCGGGTGGTCGCACCGCTGTATCAAGCACCGCCACCCATGCAACCCGTAGCAGGGCTTGCCAATGCTCACTTTGCCGAGCCGTCAAACGCGGTCTACCCGGAGCGTTTCTCCCAGCCTGTAATAGGTGCACTGCCCGGTACGCTGGAGCCTGGCTTCTATGTGGTTCCCCGGCGCATGTCGTTCCCCGAGGTGCTGCTGCACTTGGCCGAGCATGATGCCACGTTACCGATTTCCCGATTGCAGCGGCTCAATCCAACGTTTGAACAAGGGTTCAAAGCAGGGGAAATTTTCGTCATCGGTGATCCTGACAACGGTGACGCCTGCACACGCGAAGAGGGAGAACTGATGGCCGCAGCGCAGCATGCGCGGCGTGCGCTGGCAGTGCTCGACTACGCCGAAGCGGATTTCATGATGGAGCACCAGGCCGAAATCGCAGGTTTGCTCAGCAACGCCAGCCTGTCCATGGGCGTGGGCAAGGACATGCTGGACCAAGGCTTGAAACAGGTCAGTCATACATTGACGAGTATCGAGCAACTGCACCAGCGGGAGTTCATGCGCCACGGCCACCTGAACAGCCCAGGCTTCTTCGCCGAACGGCGGCGCCTTCTGCAGCAACTGGATGGACAGCTGAAAACAGCATTTTTGAACAAGCAACTGAACCTTGGAAATTATGAGCGCTTGAGGAAGAGCTTGAATATTTCGACCAAGAGCCTGGTGCATCATTGGTCGAAAGCGGGTGGGCCGGGGCAGATTCCGGGGTATGCAACGCATCTGGATAAGGTGGCGAAGCTCGGCAGGTATCTTAAACATGGCGGGCATGTTGCGATTGGGCTCGGCGGTACTTCTTCCTATTTGAAAGTAAAGGAGGCATGTCAAGCAGGAGAAACCGAAGCTTGTAAGGTTGTGCGCCTCAAGGAAGCTGGAAGTTTCAGTGGCGGTGTTGTTGGTGGGGCTGCGGGTGGCTTTATCACAGGATTAGCAGCCACTTCAATTTGCGGTGTTTTCGCTATTGGAACCGCAGGAATTGGAGCACCAATATGTGGTATTGCCGTTGTTGGAACGGGCTCTCTGGCGGGAAGCGTGGCTGGCGAGGCTGTGGGGGAAATGGTGGGAGAAAAGATCTATGAGTCTATCGCTGATTGATATAAATACCTGGCCACTGAAAATTCAATTGATTTTTCTCGTTGCGCCATTTGCCTTAAGTTCAGCCGGCCTTGTAATTAGTGGTTTTGTGGCTTGGTCTCGTGAATTTGACGTTATCAACAGCTCCATACGAAGCAATGCCTATTTAGAGCAAATGAAGCGATTGCTGGGGACTACTACCTACCGGGCACGATGGATGCTGACTTGTGCTGCCTGCGGCCTACTCACTTTTCCTCGGCTTCACTCAAGAATAGGTCTGGTGAGCCCTGATGAGCTTAAGAATTTTCCGTCAAAGTTAAAGCTCAAGCTGGTTTCTTCGAGTTGGCTCATCATCATTGGCTCGGCCTGGCTATTGATTGCTTTTGCGATGGTAAGGCATTAGAAAATTGAGTGATAAGACCCGCAATTGCGGGTCTCCACCCTTCTGAACGGCCTTGTCGTCGAACCGAAACCTGTCCCGCCTGTAAACCCTCGACTGCCGCCTTCACCATCCGCATTTTGCCCCACGCCCCGAGCACCAACCCGAGCGTCACCACGCAGCAGGTTTTCGCGCATGCTTGTTTTTCCGAAAAGCGATGACACATCGCTTGCATATGACACTTTGTGTCATTAAGATCGCACTGTGTCCTGATGACAGTCACCTGTCCATCAGCAACCCATTGCCCTTTCCCATGCAGGTACCGCCCATGACGACCACCATGCAGGTTCCCAAGGACCAGTTGGTCAAACTCGCCCAGCAACAAATGCTGACCGCGCTGGCCGACAACACCTACACCGCCCGGCAAAAGCTCGCCCTCACCTGCCGCATCCTCTTCGACGGCGGCCACGACTCAGGCCTGGCCGGGCAGATCACCGCCCGCGCGCAGGAGCCCGGCACCTACTACACCCAACAACTGGGCCTGGGCTTCGACGAAATCGCCGCCTCCAACCTGCTGGTGGTGGACGAGGACCTCACCGTGCTGCAAGGCCGCGGCATGGCCAACCCGGCCAACCGCTTCCACAGCTGGCTGTACCGCGCCCGCCCCGACGTCAACTGCATCATCCACACCCACCCGCTGCACAGCGCCGCGCTGTCAATGCTGGAAGTGCCGCTGGCCATCTCGCACATGGACCTGTGCCCACTGTTCGACGACTGTGCCTTCCTCAAGGAGTGGCCCGGCGTGCCAGTAGGCAACGAAGAAGGCGAAATCATCGCGAAGGCGATTGGCGACAAACGCGCCATCCTGCTTTCCCACCACGGCCTGCTGATTGCCGGTGGCTCGATTGAAGAAGCCTGCGTGCTCGCCCTGCTGTTCGAACGCGCGGCAAAGATGCAACTGCTGGCCATGGGCGCCGGTGACATACGCCCCATCCCAGAAGCACTGGGCAAAGAGGCCCACGACTGGATCTCCACCCCCAAACGTCATGGCGCCGCGTTCAGCTACTACGCGCGCCGTGCCTTGCGTGCCCATGGCGACTGCCTGGGCTGATCGAAGCTGTACGCTTTCCTCAACAACGGCAAAGGTGCCTGGTCATGTCTACACCTGTAATTCGCGGCGTTATCGGCTACACCATCACTCCCTTCACGGCAGACGGCTCGCTCGATCTGGAGGCCCTGGGCACATCCATCGACAGCCTGATTGCAGGCGGCGTGCACGCCATCGCACCGCTGGGCAGCACCGGCGAAGGGGCCTACCTGTCCGACAGCGAATGGGAAACCGTGGTGCGCTTTAGCCAGGCACGCATCGCCGGGCGTGTGCCCAGCGTGGTCAGCGTCTCTGACCTGACCACTGCCCGCACCGTGCAGCGTGCCCGCCTGGCACAGGCCTGCGGCGCCACGGCAGTGATGGTGCTGCCCATCTCGTACTGGAAGCTCACCGAAGCCGAAGTGGTCGCCCACTACAAGGCGGTCGGCGCCGCCATCGACATCCCGATCATGCTGTACAACAACCCGGGCACCAGTGGCACCGACCTGTCGGTGGAGCTGATCCTGCGCATACTCGACGAGGTGCCCAATGTGACCATGGTCAAGGAAAGCACCGGTGACATTCAGCGCATGCACCGCCTGTTCACCACTACCGAAGGCCAAGTGGCGTTCTATAACGGTTGCAACCCGCTGACCCTGGAAGCCCTGGTGGCCGGCGCCACCGGCTGGTGCACCGCCGCCCCCAACCTGATCCCGGCACTGAACCTGGCGCTGTGGGACGCCGTGCAGCAAGGCCAGCTGGCCGAAGCCCGCACGCTGTTCTACCGCCAGTATGAGCTGCTGGAGTACATCACCCGCCGAGGCCTGCCCACCACCATCAAGGCCGGTTTGAAACTGCTCGGCCAGGATGTCGGCGCCCCGCGCCTGCCCCTGCAGCCGCTGGATGCGCAAGGCAACGCTTACCTGAAAAACCTGCTGGTAGCGTTGGCCAGCTGACCCTGAAACCTGCCCGTCAGCCTTCCGCTGGCGGGCAGCGCATTTCTATAGAAGCAGCCTTGCGCTGCTCTACCTGATCTTTACCAGAGGCAACCATGGACGCGCCTGTAGAAAGCTCTTCAACCCCTTTTCGGCTGGCAGACATCCTTCACCCCGTTGTGGCAGGGATCGTTTCGGTCATCGTCAACTACGGTGGCACCTTCATCCTGGTGTTCCAGGCGGCCAAGGTTGCCGGGCTGAGCCCCGAGCTGACGTCTTCGTGGGTATGGGCCGTGTCGATCGGCGTCGGCCTCAGCGGCGTTGCGCTGTCCTGGTACAGCCGCGCGCCGGTGATCACGGCCTGGTCCACGCCAGCCGCTGCGTTCCTGGTCACCGCCCTGGCCAATGTGCCCTACAGTGAAGCCATCGGTGCCTACCTGCTGTCGGCCGCCGGCTTCGTGGTGCTGGGGATTACCGGGTGCTTCGAGCGCCTGGTGCGGGTCGTCCCTGGCGGTATTGCAGCCGGGCTTCTGGCCGGCATCCTGTTGCAGTTCGGTATCGGTGCCTTTGCCAGCCTGTCGGTGGACCCGGCCCTGGCCGGGCTGCTGATTGCGGCCTATGTGGCATTCAAGCGTTTTACCGCCCGCTACGCCGTGGTCGGCATTCTGCTACTGGGCCTCGGCTACTTATTGCTGCAAGGGCAAGTGGGCCTGACCACACTCAAGCTGGAGTTCGCCTCTCCGGTATTCACCGCGCCCACCTTCTCCCTCAACGCTGCCCTCAGCGTGGCCCTGCCATTGTTCCTGATCACCCTCACCGGCCAGTACATGCCCGGCATGCTGGTACTGCGCAACGATGGCTTCACGACCAGCGCCAACCCGATCGTCGCGGTCACGGGCCTGGGGTCATTGCTGCTGGCGCCGTTCGGTTCGCATGCCTTCAACATCGCCGCCATCACCGCAGCCATCTGCACCGGCAAGGAAGCCCATGAAGACCCAGGCAAACGCTGGGTGGCAGGGATCGCCGCCGGTGTCTGCTACATCCTCGTGGGGGTGTTCGGGGTCACCCTGGCAAGTGTGTTCATGGCCCTCCCGGGCACGTTCATCACCACCCTGGCCGGCCTCGCCTTACTGGGCACCATCGGTGCCAGCCTGGCCAGCGCAATGGCCGATGCCCGCGCCCGCGAGGCGGCACTGATCACCTTTCTGGCGGCAGCCGCCAACATCAGCCTGTTCGGCATTGGCGGGGCCTTCTGGGGCCTGGTCATTGGTCTGCTGGCCCATGCCGCGCTGAACGGCCGCCTCCCCGCTTTCAGCGGCAACTCCCGCTGAGCGGGCTTCCTTTCACCTTGCCGTGCGCCAGCGGCGCACGCCGTACAACAGGTATCGACATGCCCCAAGCTGGCCCCAAGTTGCTTACCCAAGTGGCTGCCGTGCACTTCGTCAGCCATGTACACATCATGCTGATCCCGGCGTTATTGCCCGTGCTTCCCGGCCTGCTGGGGGTGGGCTTCGTCGAGCTCGGGGTGGCCTTGGCAGTATTCAACATCGTCTCCGCCCTGGTGCAGGCCCCGCTGGGTTACGCTGTCGACCACTATGGGGCGCGTAACGTGCTCAAGGCCGGGCTGTTGCTGGGCAGCCTCAGTTTCCTGCTGCTGGCGGCCAGCCCGGGGTATGCGGTATTGCTGGTGGCGATGGCCATGGCTGGCCTGGCCAATGGTGTGTACCACCCGGCCGACTACGCACTGCTGGCCAACGGCATCGAGCCCGCACGCCTGGGGCGGTCGTTCTCGATTCATACCTTTGCCGGATTTCTTGGCTCGGCGGTCACGCCGGCCGTATTCCTCGGTATCGCCGCTGTGTTCGGCACGCGGGCGGCCCTGACCGCAGGCGCCGTATTCGGAGTAGCGGCATTGCTGCTGATCTCGATACCAGGCAGCGGCGTGTACCGGGTCGCAGGGCCAGGCAAGCAAACAGGCGCTGGCCCGGTCGCAGCAACAGGCCGCGTGTGTTTGTTCACACCCATGATCGGCGTGCTGACGGTGTTGTTCATCCTGCTCAACCTGAGCACCAGCGCCATTGAAAAGTTTTCCGTCGCCGCACTCGTACAAGGCCAAGGCCTGACCCTGGCCTGGGCCAACACCGCGCTCACCGCCTTCCTGCTGTGCAGCGCAGCGGGCGTGCTGTGCGGTGGTGCCTTGGCCGACCGTACCCGGCGCCATGGCCTGGTGGCGGCACTGGCTTTCGCGGCAGCGGCCGCGTTGACCGCGCTGGTGGCCCTGGGGCTGCTGCACGGCTGGGCGCTGGTGATAGTGCTGGGTGCCATCGGCTTGCTGACCGGGATCATCGCCCCATCGCGGGACATGCTGGTCAAAGCGGCTGCACCGAAAGGCGCCGAGGGCAAAACGTTCGGGCTGGTGTCGACCGGGTTCAACATTGGTGGCGCCATCGGGCCGGTGGCGTTCGGCTGGATGCTCGACCAGCGCCTGCCAAACGGGATTTTCATTGCATCGGTCGTGTTCATGTTGCTGACGGTGCTGCTGACCCTGGCGCAAGAGGCGTACCTGGCCAGGGCCCGCAACGCAGAACGACTGGCGCGCGCCGTGTAGGTGCGGCCTTGGCCTGTCATTTGGGTCGTTCAGGATGCCGGGTTGGCATATACCACGCGCCCGCCTGCGCCCGGCCGATTGACGAACAACACATCCAGCACGCTGTTGCGCAAGCCCTTCAGCGCATTCCAGTTCGCCGAGGCATGCACGTACTTCTCGCACAGCAGCCGCTGTTCAGCCTCGCTCAACCCCGGCTGGTCCGTTTCACCCAAGGCAAACGCATGCAACTTGCGGCTGATCTCCAGCAAATCCTCCGGCAGCCTGTGCTCAGGCTGCTCGCCCAACGGCGCAAATGGCACGCCAGCCCGCACCGCCAGCGCTCGCATCACGCTCAAGTACACCCGGGACAACTGCCCCGCCACTTCCCGTTCACGGTACAACGCCGCATACACCTGCTTTTGCGCCTCATTTGGCCGGCCGCCGGCAAGGGGCGCCTCCCAGCTCACAACCTGCGGCCTGGGCTCGCGCCTGTCGGCATACGCCGACGCCAACAAGGCGCTTACCGTGGCATACACACGGCTTTGCTCGACACGCATGCCCACCGGTACACGCTGGGACTGCGGCTTGCACAGCAGCACCTGCTCCAGCATGGTTTCCGGATAACCGCCCCCGATATTCGAATGCACCCCCGGCAACACAATGTCGTGACCACTGCCCACCAGCGGAAAGTTATGCCGCTGCTCATCCCCCGCCACCAGCTGCACCACCTGCCGGGCAATGCCTGCCCCAAGGCCCAGGCGCAGGCCGCCCTGGCGGCTATCGGCAGGGTCGAAATCGCCCTGCAACGGCGCAATGATCGCTGCCACGGTGTCGAACAGGCCGATAAAGTTGATGGACGTGTCGCACGCTATCGGCAACAACCCACCCGCGCCATCCTGTAGCAGATTGGCCAGATGCCGTGCCGCCGCCGCCCCGCGGCTGAAACCGAACAGGTCGAACTCGACCCGCGTCACGGCTGCCTGCGGATGCGCCCGGCACCAGCCACGCAGTTGTTCGGCCATCCCCTGCAAAGTCTCGGCGACCCTCGCCTCAACACCCGTGCGCCCACGACCGGTGGCCGCGGCATAGGCATGGTCCGCCTCACCTGCCAGGGTACCCACGCCTTCCACGTAGCGTTTCAGAAACACCCGGGTGCCATCGGCATCAGCCTCACCCGCCGGATACAGGGCATGCAACAGGGCCACATTGCTCAGGGCATTGCCATAGCTGCCGCGCGGTTCATCCACGGCCATGGCATTGTGCCGATTGTTACCGGTGCCATCGAAAAACACGCCAAAACGCAGGGTGGCGGGTTTGGGGATTGGCGTGCTGCCGCTGCTCATTTTCATCATCGTGCCTTCTGCTTGCCTGAAAAGCACAAGCAGGCGCCAGCACGCCTTCACCGACCATCAGACAATGGCCAGCCCTACCTGGGACATTTCTGTACCGGCGAGCCCCCGTAACGATAAATTTACCCGCCGCCATTGGTCGCCGCCCCCCCGGATAGATTAAAGTATCAGCCCTTGCCAGGGCCGCTACCGTCAGCCGCCTCAGGCCCCACACCAGGAACCGTCGCCGATGGAACACCGTGAAGCGCTGATCGCGCTGCGCACCTTTCTTTCTTCCCAGATCCTAGGCCAGGAAAAACTGGTCGAGCGGCTGTTGATCGTGCTGCTGGCCGACGGCCACATGCTGGTGGAAGGCGCACCGGGCCTGGCCAAGACCAAGGCCATCAAAGAACTCGCCGAAGGCATCGAAGCACAGTTCCATCGCATCCAGTTCACCCCCGACCTGCTCCCTGCCGACATCACCGGCACCGAAATCTATCGCCCGGAAACCGGCAGCTTCGTGTTCCAGCAGGGGCCGATCTTCCATAACCTGGTACTGGCCGACGAAATCAACCGCGCCCCGGCCAAGGTGCAATCGGCACTGCTCGAAGCCATGGCCGAGCGCCAGGTCAGCGTGGGCCGCAGCACCTACGACCTGTCGCCGCTGTTCCTGGTCATGGCCACGCAGAACCCCATCGAGCAGGAAGGCACCTACCCGCTGCCCGAAGCCCAGCTCGACCGGTTTCTGATGCATGTAAAAATCGGCTTCCCCGACGCTGCGGTGGAGCGGCGCATCCTGGCGCAAGCCCGTGGCGAAGCCCTGGGCGGCGAGACCAAGCCCGAGCGCCGGGTCAGCCAGCAGGCCATCTTCGCCGCGCGCAAGGAAATCCTCGGCCTGTACATGGCCGACGCGGTGGAGGAATACCTGGTGCAGCTGGTCATGGCCACCCGCACCCCGGCCAAGTTCGACGCCGAGCTGGCCGACTGGATCGCCTACGGCGCCAGCCCGCGCGGTTCCATCTCGCTGGACCGCTGCGCGCGTGCCCATGCCTGGCTGGCCGGGCGCGACTTTGTCAGCCCTGAAGACATCCAGGCGGTGCTGTTCGACGTGCTGCGCCACCGCATCATCCTTTCGTTCGAGGCCGAGGCGGCAGGGATCGACCAGGACCGCGTGGTCCAGCGCATCCTCGACGTCGTCGCCGTTGCCTGAGCCCATGCCCACCGCGCAGCTGGCCGAGCCCGGCATCCGCATCGGCCTTGCCGAGCTGATCGACATGCGTCACCGCGTGCGCGAAATCCAGCTGTTTTCCAAGCCCGGCCAGCGCAGCCCGCTGGTGGGCCTGCACCATTCCAAGCTGCGCGGGCGCGGGGTGGACTTCGACCAGGTGCGCGTGTACCAGGCCGGCGACGATGTGCGCAACATCGACTGGCGGGTGACCGCGCGCACCCAGGAGCCGCACACCAAGCTGTTCCACGAAGAGCGCGAGCGGCCGATCTTCATCCTCGTCGAGCAAAGCCAGCGGCTGTTTTTCGGCTCGGGGCTGATGTTCAAGTCGGTATTGGCGGCACAGGCCGCTGCCCTGTTCGGTTGGGCCGCGCTCGGCCACAACGACCGCATCGGCGGGTTGGTGTTCGGCGACAACGAACACCACGAAATCAAACCTCGGCGCAGCAAGCAAAGCCTGCTGCAACTGCTCAACCGCCTGGCCAAGGTCAACCAGGCACTGCACACCGAAGCCACGCCCGGGGCCGACAGCCTCGGCCTGGCCCTGCGCCGCGCCCGCGAAGTGCTGCGCCCCGGCAGCCTGGCCATCGTGATTTGCGATGAACGCTCGCTTAGCGCCCAGGTGGAGCAGCACCTGGCCAGGCTCTCGCGCCATTGCGACCTGCTGTTGCTACCGGTGTCCGATCCACTCGACCATGCCCTGCCGGCCGCCGGCCTGCTGCGCTTCGCCCAGCGTAGCGCCCAGCTGGAGCTCGACACCCTCGACGCCAACCTCCGCCAGGCCTACCGCCAGCAGGCCGAAGCACGCATCGAGCGCTGGGAGCTGATGGCGCAGAAGCTGCGTGTGGTCCTGATGCCACTGAGCACGCAAAGCGAAATGATCGAGCAACTGCGCGAGTACCTGAACGCTCAGCGGCCACGGAGCGCGTCATGAACCCTCTCGACCAGTTGCACCCACTGATCGACCCGGCACCTATCGGTTTATGGCCACCGGCACCGGGCTGGTGGCTGTTGCTGGCCCTACTGCCGCTACTGGGCTGGGGCCTGTGGCGGCTGCGCCGCTGGCGCCCGGGCAAACGCCGCATCGTGCGTGCCGAGCAACCGCTCGACCCGGTGCGCGTGGCCGCCCTGGCCGAACTGGCCCTCCTGCCACGCCCCTACGATGGCGCACCGGCCGGCGCCTGGCTGCAACAGATCAACGCCCTGCTCAAGCGCCTGTGCCGCAACCACTATCCCGGTGCCAACAGCCACACCCTCAATGGCCGCCAATGGCTGGCGTTTCTCGACAACCGCTGCCCGGCCGCCGGCCTGACCCGCTGGATGGTGCTGGTCGAAGGCGCCTACAAACCCGAGTGCAAGCTCGACGACAAAGCCATCGCCGGGCTCAGCCAGGCCGTGGAAACCTGGATCCGCAAGCATGTTTGAACTGGCCTGGCCGTGGGTCTTCGCGCTGCTACCGCTGCCATGGCTGGCACGCCTGCTGCTGCCTGCAGCCGACAGCGGCGAGCCGGTGCTCAAGGTGGGCTTCCTCAACGAACTGGAAGGCCTGGCCGGGCGCCGCGCACGGCTCAACCTGCCAACCTGGCGCCAGCAGGCACCGTTCGTGGTCATCTGGCTGTTGCTGCTGTGCGCGGCTGCCCGCCCGCAGTGGCTGGGCGATCCGGTGCCGGTGGCCGCCAGCGGCCGCGACCTGCTGGTGGCGGTGGACGTGTCCGGGTCGATGGACTTCCCCGACATGCAGTGGAAGAACGAAGACATCAGCCGCCTCGACCTGGTCAAGGCGCTGATGGGCGACTTTCTGCAGGACCGCGAAGGTGACCGCGTGGGCCTGATCCTGTTCGGCAGCCAGGCCTACCTGCAGGCGCCGCTCACCTTCGACCGACGCACCGTGCGCACCTTCCTCGACGAAGCACAAATCGGCATCGCCGGTAAAAACACCGCCATCGGCGACGCCATCGGCCTTGCGGTCAAACGCCTGCGCCAGCGGCCGGCACAAAGCCGGGTGCTGATACTGATTACGGACGGTGCCAACAACGGCGGGCAAATCCACCCGCTGACCGCCGCCCGCCTGGCAGCCCAGGAAGGCGTGCGCATCTATACCATCGGCATCGGTGCCAACCCCGAAGCCAGTGGCACCCCCGGCCTGCTCGGCCTCAACCCAAGCCTGGACCTGGACGAAGCCTCGCTCAAGGAAATCGCCGACATCAGCCACGGTGCCTATTTCCGTGCCCACGACGGCGCCGAACTGGACGCCATCGGCGACACACTCGACCAGTTGGAACCGGTCGCCCAGCAACCCACCCAGGCACGTACGGCCCAGGCGCTGTACGCCTGGCCATTGGCCCTGGCGCTGTTGCTCAGCGTGCTGCTGGTGGTGGCCGTGCAATGGCCCGACAACCTGCTGCAACGCCTGCTGCGCAAACCGCGCTTCCTGCAGCCGCACCCGGAATGGCGCCAACGCCTGAAGCGCTTGCGCCTGAGGAGGCGGCGATGATCGAACTGTGGCCCCAATGGCTGCGCCCACTCTGGCTGCTGGCCTTGCCCCTGCTCGGCTGGCTGCTGTTCAAGCTGTGGCACCGGCGTAAGCGCGCCGGGCGCTGGCAGATGATTCTGCCGCCAGCATTCCATGGCGTATTGCTGGGCGGCGGCAACGGTAGCACCAGCAAACTGCCATGGGTGGCGCTGGGGCTGGCGTGGGCACTGGTGATCCTGGCCCTGCTCGGGCCCAGCTGGCAGCGCGTGGAAGAAAACCGCCAACGCCCGGCAGACCCACTGGTGATCCTGCTGGAACTTACCCCGCAAATGCTGGCCGAGGACAGCCCGCCCAACCGCCTGGAGCAGGCCCGGCGCAAAATACTCGACCTGCTTGAACACCGCCGCGACAGCCAGACCGCGCTGGTGGTGTATGCCGGTTCCGCACACACACTGGTGCCGCTGTCCGATGACCTGGCCACCACCCGCAACCTGCTGGAGGCCATCGACCCGTCGATCATGCCGCAAGCTGGCCAACGCGCCGACCTGGCCGTGCAAAAAGGCCTGGCGCTACTGGCCCAGAGCGGCCTGGGCCAAGGCCGTTTGCTGCTGATCGGCTCGTCGCTCAGTGCCCCGGAGCGCCAAGGCATCAGCCAGGCCCTCGGCCGCCAGGGCCCCAGCCTGTTGATGCTGGGCATCGGCAGCCGCGAAGGCGCCCCGGTGCGCCAGGCCAATGGCGAATACCTCAAGGATGAGCAAGGCGGCATCCTGCTGCCGCGCCTGGACAGTGCCGGCCTCAAGGGCTTTATCAGCGGCACCGGGGGGCGCTACCGGCATGCCCGCGTCGACGACCTGGACCTGCGCGGCCTGGGCTTGTTCGATAACCCGCGCACTGCGCGCAATGACGGCCAGACCCTGCAACTGGACAGTTGGGCTGACCAGGGTTACTGGCTGCTGATCCCGCTGTTGCTGCTGGCTGCCTGCGCAGGCCGGCGGGGCTGGCTGTTCTGCCTGCCGCTGCTGCTGGCCCTGCCACAGCCCAGCCAGGCCTTCGAGTTCAACGACCTGTGGCTGCGTCCCGACCAGCAAGGCCAGCGCCTGCTGGAACAGAACCGCCCGGCCAGCGCCGCACGTCACTTCCAAAACCCGCAGTGGCGCGGCATGGCCCTGTACCAGGCCGGCGACTATGCCGGTGCCGCCGAGGCGTTTTCCCATGGCGACACGGCAGCTGCCCACTACAATCGAGGCAATGCCCTGGCCCGCAGCGGCGAACTGGAGGCCGCCCTGGACGCCTACGAGCAAGCCCTGGAGCGCCAACCCGACCTGCAAGCGGCGCTGGACAACCAGGCGCTGGTGCAGCAACTGTTGCAACAGCGCGAGGCCAAGGCCGAAGAACAGCCAGCCAGCAGCGACGCCCAAGGCACACCCGGCAGCGAAACCGAGGGCAACAGTAGCTCGGCCAGCAGCCCCACCCAGGGCACACCCGGCAACGACGAACAAGCCAGCGCCGAACAACCCGGCGAAGACAGCAACAACAGCCAGGCAGCGCCCGGTAACCAGGCGGGCGCCGATGACAGCGTGATCCAGCCGCCGCAGCGCCCGGTATCGACCAATCTCGATGCCGAACAACGCCAGGCCCTGGAACAATGGCTGCGGGAGATCCCCGACAACCCGGCGGAGCTGCTGCGGCGCAAATTCTGGTATGAACAGCAATTGCATCAGGAAACCCCACGATGAGTCGCTTCGGCGTCTTGCTTCTCACCCTGCTGTGGGCCGTGCTGGCCCAGGCTGAACCGCTGCTGCAAGCCAGCGTAGACCGTACCCGCCTGGAAGCTGGCGAAAGCCTGGAACTGACCCTGGAAAGCCAGGACGTGACCCAGTTCGGCAAGCCCGACCTGCGCGCCCTGGAAGGTGACTTCGAGGTACGCGGCACGCGCCAGCTGAACAGCCTGCACACCCTCGATGGCGAAACCCGCGCCAGCACCCGCTGGATCATTACCCTGCTGCCGCGGCGCAGCGGCAGCCTGCGCATTCCTGAGCTGCAACTGGGCCAGTCGCACAGCCAGGCCATCGAGCTGCAAGTGCTGCAGGCCGATGCCAGCCGGCCAGACAGCGCCTCTCAGGTATTCATCGAGGCAACCCTCGACAGTACCGACGTCTACGTCCAGGCCCAGGCCATGCTGACCCTGCGCATCTACCACTCGGTAGCGCTGTACGACGACAGCAGCCTGAGCCCGTTGCAACTGGATAACGCCAAGGTCGAGCCGCTGGGCGAATCGCGCACCTATGAAAAGGAAATCAACGGCGTACGCCACGGCGTGATCGAAACCCGCTATGCCGTGTATGCCCAGCAAAGCGGCACCCTCGACATCCCGCCGTTGACCTTCACCGCCACAGCCGCCGCCAGCAGCGACGAAAACGCGCAGGCCAATGCCACGGCCCGCGCCGGCCACCAGGTGCAGGTGAGTTCACTGCCGCTGCGCCTGACCGTGCGCCCCATTCCGGCCACATGGCCCGCAGGCGTACCTTGGTTGCCGGCGCGCAGCCTGACGCTGGAGGAACACTGGAACCCCGACCCCGGCAACCAGCAAGTGCAGATTGGCGACTCGCTGACCCGCAACATCACCCTGCGTGCCGAAGGTTTGTCCAGCACCCAGCTGCCGCCACTGCCGGCCACCGAAATCACCGGTTTGCGCCGCTACCCCGACCAGCCACTGCTACGCAACGAAATCAGCGACCGTGGCATGACCGCCAACCGCGAAGAGCGCGAAGCCTTGGTGCCCACCCACGCCGGCACGCTGGCCCTGCCGGCGCTGGAAGTGGCCTGGTGGAACACCCGCGAAGACCACCTGGAGCACACCAGCCTGCCAGCGCGCACCCTGAACGTGCAGGACAACCCGGCATTGAGCGCCGACACCCCGGTAGGTGACAACAGCAGCGCCAGTACCCTGCTGTGGCCCTGGCAGCTGGCCACCTTGGTGTTCGCCCTCACCACCGTGCTGGGCTTCGCCCTGTGGTGGCGCGCCCGCTCACAACCGGCGGTGCTGCGCGCCGCGCAGAACGGGCCAAGCCCACGCACCCTGCTGGACGACCTCAAGCGCGCCTGCCAGGCCAACGACCCTCAGGCCACCCGCCAGGCGCTGGACGCCTGGGCCCGGCAACAGCCGGAAACCCTGGCCGAGATGGCGGCGCGGTTCGTGCCATTGTCGAATGCGCTGGATGGGTTGAACGGGGCGCTGTACAGCGAGAGTGGCCAGTATTGGCAGGGTGAGGAATTGTGGCGGGCGATTGGTACCATTCCGCCGGCTGAGCAGGTGTTGCTGCCGGCCGGGGAGAATGGCGGGCTGCCGCCGCTTTATCCCAAGTAATTGGCGACCTGAGCCGGCCTCTTCGCAGGTAAACCCGCGCCTACAAATGCGCGCCTATCTTGAACAACGTCTCCAGCACCTCTCAGTCGTGCAGTCGTTTGAACAGGCGGGGCCGGATTCCGTACTCCATCAACGTTATCAACAGATTCCAACATTGGCGGGAAGGGATCAGCAGGATTCTGGAGTGCATCGATCATTGGCGTCTCAGGTACACGCAGATTTCCCAACGCTATCTTTTGTCTTTTAGGTAGGTGCTGAAATGCAGAGCTTGCCAAGGATCTAGCTATGGCTAATTGCTGCTGGTGCAGCGTCTGGTTAGCCCCGCTATTGTTGGCAATCGTGTTTGCGACTATTTGGTTACCCAGCTTGTTGTACTGTTTCATGAGCCTCTGTGGGGAAGGCGGATTTTTTGATGGTTTTCTAAATGCAATCCGTGTAGGGGCGTTTCGTATGAATGCCTCCCCTGCATGTCCATCAGGGTCGCGCTGATTAACAGGATCATTCAGACAGTACACATAGCTATTACTCCCACCCTCTCCAAACGGGCTGAAGTTGTCCGGTGACAGAAAGCGCATGAGCACAGGGCTGAACGCACGATACCCATTGCCCAGCAGATAACTCGCCAACTCAACGGCAAGCCGCTCGCCATTGAAACCAAGCACTGTCCTTCTCGATGACCGTTCGGAATATCCGTATGCCATATAGACCTGTACCAAAATCATCGCCTCGCTTCAGGTAGGTGAGCCAGTTGCAGGCTCCTCAAACACAATTTTTCAGCCACAAGCAACTGCAACGCAACTGACAAAAATGCCAGCCAAGCGCGATGCATGTGCGAGCTGGCTTGCCAGCGATGGGCTGCGCAGCAGCCCCACGCTTGGGTTACCATACCGCCCTTTCCCCGCTTGCCCGACTCGACACCCACAGGTCATCCATGCGTCTGTTTCATACCTCCGACTGGCACCTGGGCCAAAGCCTGCACGGCCAGGAACGCGACTTCGAACACGCCTGCTTCCTCGACTGGTTGCTCGGCCAGCTGCGCCTGCGCCAGCCGGATGCGCTGCTGATCGCGGGCGATATCTTCGACACGGTCAACCCGCCGGTCAAAGCCCAGGAACGCCTCTACGACTTCATCGTCCGAGCCCACGAACAGCAGCCCAAGCTGGATATCGTGATGATCGCCGGCAACCACGACTCGGGCTCGCGCATCGAGTTGCCCGCCGCCTTGATGCGCCGCCTGCGTACCCATGCGCTGGGCCGTGTGCATTGGCTGGACGAAGGCCAGCTGGATGCCGAGCGCCTGTTGATTCCGCTGACCAATGGCCGTGGCAAGGTCGCGGCCTGGTGCCTGGCCCTGCCCTTCCTGCGCCCGGCCGAAGTGACTGGCCCGCACCTGGGTGACGACTACCTGCAAGGCATTACTCAGGTACACCAGCAACTGATCGCCGCCGCGCAAAAAAAACGCAAGAAAGACCAGGCGCTGATAGCCATCAGCCATGCGCACATGGCCGGTGGGGCGGTGTCGGAGGACTCCGAGCGCAGCCTGATCATCGGCAACGCCGAGGCGCTGCCGGCCAAGCTGTTCGACAAGGCCATCAGCTACGTTGCCCTGGGCCACCTGCACAAGCCGCAGAAGGTCAACCGCGAAGAACGTATCCGCTACAGCGGCTCGCCGATCCCGCTGTCGTTTGCCGAAATCAACTACCCGCACCAGGTGCTGGAAGTGGAGCTGGACGGCAGCGGCCTGGTCAGCGTCGAGCCGCGCCCGGTACCGCGCGCCGTGGCCCTGCAACGGGTTGGCCCGGCACCGTTGGGCGAACTGCTGCAGCAACTGGCTGACCTGCCGGTAGTCGACCTGCTCGAAGACCCCAACCGCCAGCCCTGGCTAGAAGTGCGGGTGATACTGGACGAGCCGCAACCCGACCTGCGCCAGCAGATCGAAACCGCCCTGGAAGGCAAAGCCGTGCGACTGATCCGCATCAGCGCCGAATACGCCGGCCGTACCCACGCCGAAGACGATGACCTGGCCTTTGTCGAACTGGCCCAGATGACCCCGCAAGACCTGTTCAGCCGCGCCTGGGAACAGGCCTACGGCAACCCCGCCGACGAACAGGCCCTGGCCGACTTTGCCCTGCTGTTGCAGGACGTGCAGCAGGAAGAAGAGCAGCCATGAAGATTCTCGCCATCCGCCTGAAAAACCTGGCATCGCTGGCCGGCCCGATAGACATCGATTTCACCGCAGAACCCTTGGCCAGTGCCGGCCTGTTCGCCATCACCGGGCCGACCGGGGCCGGCAAAAGCACCCTACTCGACGCCCTGTGCCTGGCGCTGTTCGGCACCGTGCCCCGGCTCAATGACATCGGCCGCGAGGCCAAGGTGCCGGACGCCGAGGGCGAAATACCCACGTCCGACCCACGCAACCTGCTGCGCCGCGGCACCGGCAGCGGCTTTGCCGAAGTTGATTTCGTCGGCATCGATGGCCGCCGCTACCGCGCCCGCTGGGAAGCCAACCGCGCCCGCGACAAAGCCAACGGCAAACTTCAGCTGAGCCGTCAGAGTTTCTATGACCTGGACAGCGAGCAAGTGCTGGCTAGCGCCAAGAACGAGTACAAGCAACTCATCGAAGCCCGCCTCGGACTGAACTTCGAGCAGTTCACCCGCGCCGTGATGCTGGCCCAGAGCGAGTTCGGGGCCTTCCTCAAGGCTGACGACAAAGAGCGCAGCGAACTGCTGGAAAAGCTCACCAACACCGCCATCTACACCCGCTTGGGCCAACGCGCCTTCAGCAAGGCCCGTGAAGCCGGTGAAGCCCACAACGCCCTGAAGGACCGTGCCAGCCACCTGCTGCCAATGGCCGCTGAAGCCCGCGCCGAGCTAGACCAGCGCCTGGTGCAAGCGCAGCAGCAGTTCAAGGCCGACCAGGCCGACGAGCGTCAGCTGGAGCAGCAGCGCAACTGGTTGAATGAACAACGCCAACTGCAGGCCCAGTACACCGAAGCCGGCACCGCGCTGCAGGCCGCCGAGCAGGACTGGCAGCAACTGGCCGAACCTCGCCTGGACCTCGTTCGCCTGGAGCGTTTGGCGCCGCAGCGTCACCAGTTCCATCGCCAGCAAACGCTGACCGCTCAACTGGCGCCAGTCGCAGCGACGATCGCTGAACAGCAACAGCAACAAACTGAGTTGCTACGGCGTACCCGTGAACTTGAACAGGCACTGGACAATGCCCGCCAAGCGCTGGCCGACAACCAGGCCCGGCACGGTGAAAACGCCCCGCGCCTGCGCCAGGCCTTTGCCGCCCAGGACAACCTGGCCCGCCTGGACCAGGAACTGGCCGCGCAGCGCAGCAGCAGCGAACAGGCCGCACAGCACGTTGCCGACGGCCAGCAACAGTTACAGCAGCTGGAGCACAACCAGCAACGCAGCGTGCAGCAACTGGCCCAGATCGACACCGCGCTCGCCGACAGCCAGCACCTGGCGGGCCTGGCCGATGCCTGGCATGCCTACCTGCCGCAACTGAAGCAGGTGATGCTGATCGGCGGCCGTCTGGCCAAGGGCCGTGAGGAACTGCCTGGCCTGCAAGCTTTGGCCAGCCAGGCCAATGCGCACTTGCAGGCCGAACGCGACACCTACGACCTGCTGTTCCGCGAAGCCAAGGCCGAACCGCACGCCCTGGCGGAACAGATCGACCTGCTGGGCGGCATGCTGCAGGACAACCGCAAGCAGCATCGCGCCGTTGAACAGCTGTCGCGCCTACATGGCCGCGAAATGGAGCTGCGCCAGCACCTGGACGCCGTGCGCGAGCGGCAACAGCAAGCCATGCAGCAGCGCCAGCAGCTGATTACCGAGGGCACCGCCGCCAAGGCCAAGCTGGAAGCCGCCGGACAGGCACTTGACCTTACCCGTCAGCTGCTGGAGCGCCAGCGTCTGGCGCGCAATACCAGCGTTGAAGAACTGCGTGGCCAGTTGCGCGATGGCGAACCCTGCCCGGTATGCGGCAGCGCCGAGCACCCGTTCCATCAACCCGAAGCACTGCTGCAAAGCCTGGGACGTCACGACCAGGCCGAGGTGGCCGCCGCGCAGAAGCAGGTGGAAACCCTCAACAGCAAACTGGTGGAGCTGCGCACCCAGTTGGGTGTGGTCAACGCCCAGCTCAAAGACTATCAGCAGCAACAACTGCAACTGGGCGAGCAACTGCAGACTCAAGTAGCCGAGGTGCAGGCACATAGCCTGTGGCCTGCTCTCGCCCCGCAGGACGACAAGGCCCGCAGCACCTGGCTCGACAGCCAGTTGCGACGCCTGGACGAAGAAATCGGCAAGGACGAGAAGCGTCAGAGCGCCCTGCTCGCCCTGCAAAAAGAGGCAGCCCGCCTCAATCAGCAACTGCAGGCCGCCCACGAAGCGCAACAGCAGGCCCAGCGCCACCTGGAGCAACAGCACCAGGCTCTGGCCAACGACGAGCAGCAACTGCAGCAAGGCCTCGGCGACCTGGCCGGCGTATTGCCCGAAGAAGCCGTCAAGGCCTTGAGCGACGACCCGGCCAATGCCTTCCTTGCCCTGGACCAACAGATCGCCCAGCGCCTGCAACAACTGGAGCAACGCAAGGACGAACTGGAGGAACAGCAAGCCCGTCAGGCCCAACTGGACAAGCTGCGCGACCAGCAACAGGCACGTATACAAGGCCAGCAGCAGTTGCTGCAGACACTGACCGCCCTCGACGAGCAACGCCAGCAGGCCCAGGCCTGCCTCGGCGAACTGCTTGGCGAACACACCAGTGCCGAAGCCTGGCAGCAGCACATGGACACCACGCTGGAACAGGCCCGCGCCCTCGACGCCGACACCGCCCAACGCCTGCAAGCGTTGCGCACCCAGGGCGTGCAGCTGGCCAGCGAACTCAAAGCCAACATCCAGCAGCAACAGGCACTGGACACCGAGTGCCAGCAGTTGCAGGGCCAGATCAGCCAGTGGCGCAGCGAGCACCCGGAGCTGGATGACGACGGGCTGGATCGCCTGCTGGCCATGGATGACACGCACGTCCATGAATTGCGCCAACGCCTGCAAGGCGCGGAAAAGGCCATCGAACAAGGCCGCGTACTGCTGCAGGAACGTGCGCAACGCCTGCAACAGCACGCCGCGCACATGACCGTGGACACTTCGGCCGAAGCTCTGGAGCAAGCCCTGACCGCGCTGCGCGAACGCCTGGCCAACCACGAACAGCAGTGCGCCGAACTGCGCGCCCAGCAGGCCGACGACCACCGTCGCCAGCAGGCCCATCAGGCACTGGCGGCCGAAATCGAACAGGCTCATCAGCAGTGGCAACGCTGGGCTCGCCTGAACGCGTTGATCGGTTCGGCCTCGGGCGATGTGTTCCGCAAGATTGCCCAAGGCTACAACCTCGACTTGCTGCTGCACCACGCCAACGCCCAGCTGCGTCAGCTAGCCCGCCGTTACCGCCTCAAGCGTGGCGGCAGCGCCCTCGGCCTGCTGGTGCTGGACACCGAGATGGGCGATGAGCTGCGCTCGGTACACTCGCTGTCGGGCGGGGAAACCTTCCTGGTGTCGCTGGCCCTGGCCTTGGGCCTGGCATCGATGGCCTCCAGTACCCTGCGCATCGAATCGCTGTTCATCGACGAAGGCTTCGGCAGCCTGGACCCCGAGTCGCTGCAACTGGCGATGGACGCGCTCGACGGCCTGCAGGCCCAAGGCCGCAAGGTGGCAGTGATCTCCCATGTGCAGGAAATGCACGAGCGCATTCCGGTACAGATCCAGGTGCGTCGCCAGGGCAATGGCCTGAGTGACGTGGAGGTGTGCGGGTGATCCTCTACTCGTTCCGCCGCTGCCCTTGGGCCATGCGTGCGCGCCTGGCCCTGCGCTATGCCGGCTGCGAGTTAGAAATCTGCGAGGTGGCGATGAAGAACAAGCCGGCAGAGCTGCTGGCCTTGTCGCCCAAGGGCACGGTGCCGGTGCTGGATACCGGTGCCGGGGTGCTCGAAGAGAGCCTGGACATCATGCGCTGGGCGCTGGCACAAAACGACCCGCAGGACTGGCGCTTGCAGGCAGCCCCTGCGGCGGCGCAGGTGGCTGACGGGCTGATTGCGCGGAACGACAGCACGTTCAAGGCGCAGGTAAACCTGTACAAGTATGCCGAACGTTACCCGGAGCATTCCCGCGAGCATTACCGTCAGCAGGCCGAAGCCTGGCTGGCGGAGCTTGAAGGCTTGCTTGAACGCCGGCCTTATCTGTTGGCTGATCACCCGAGCCTTGCCGATGCCGCGTTGCTGCCCCTGATGCGCCAGTTTGCCGGGGTCGAACCGCAGTGGTTCGCCGAGGCGGCTTATCCGCGGGTGCGGAGCTGGCTGGAGGGGTGGCTGGCTTCGGAGTTGTTCAAGGCAATCATGGTTCGCTGAACAACCAATCGGCTGAAAATGGGGTTGCTGTGGGAGCGGGCTTGCCCGCGAAGCAGGCACCGCGGTGGATGGCACCGGCTTTGCCGGTATTCACGGGCAAGCCCGCTCCCACAGAGACCTCACATAGGCCGAATCAGTGATACTGCTTGCTGCTGAGGGCCGCATGGAAGTTCGCGCTCTGGCGCAGGTACTGCTCGGTGTAGCTGTGAGTGACAGCAGCCTTGCCGCTGCTGTCGGCATGGGCATGGGCCGGCAGTACGACCGAAGCGGAAATGGCGGATGCGGCAATGACCGGGAAGAGATTGAAGTTCATCTGGGCTGACCTCGACGGCGGTGGTTTGACGGTGGCCCGTTTGGGCCTTGGGTCAAACTTACGCCGCCGAGGCCGAACGCAAAAATTCATTGCGGCAGTATCGATTATCACGCCGATCGATATCACTCGATGAACTTGAGGTCCGATGGGGCATCCTGTTTCAACGTCTGCACCGTCTCCAGCAGCTTGCCACTGCGCGGATCGCGACGTATCACCACGATCTGGTTGCTCTTCTGGTTGGCCACCAGCAGGAAGTTGTCACTCGGAGCGAGGGCAAATTCCCTGGGGTGATCGCCTTCCACAGAACGACGTTGCAGGAAGGTCAGCTGACCGTCCTGCTTGCCTACGCTGAACACCACGATCTCGTTGGCGGTGCCGCGGTTGCTGACGTACAGGAAACGACCGTCCGCCGAAAGGTGCAGGCCGCCCGCCGCCTTGGCCGCAGCTTCTTGCTGTTCGGTCAGCGGCAGGCGCTGGCGTTCGAGTAGGGCATCGTCCTTGACGTCGAACATCACCACTTCACCGCTCATTTCCAGCGTCAGGTAGGCATGCCGGCCCTTGGCGTCGAACAGCAGGTGGCGTGGCCCGCTGCCGGGTGGCAGGTCTACCGAGGCCGGAATGGCTGGGCTCAACGGCTGGTCCGGGCTGGCACCGTCGTAGCGGTAGATGAACACCTTGTCTGCGCCCAGGTCGCTGGCATACAGATGCTGGCCGTTGGGCGACAACACCAGCGAATGCACATGGGCCCCTGCCTGGCGTTCGGGGTTGACGCCACTTGGCTTGTGCCGTAGTTGCTGCACAACCTGCTTGAGCTTACCGTCCTTGGCCACCGAGATTACCACCAGGCTGCCACCCGGGTCGGGGTTGACCGCATAGTTGGCTACAAACAGGAAACGCTGGTCACGGCTGATACTGGCGTGCGTCGGCTCGTCGCCTTTGCTGGCCACCTGATTGAGCGGTTTGATCTCGCCCTTGGCACTGACAGTGAAACTGCTAGCGTGGCCACCCGGGGTTTCATTGACCGCGAACAGCAGGCGCTGATCGGCGGACAGCACCAGCCATGAGGGGCTGACGCTTTTCACCACCTGCTGCGGCGTGGGGTCGATGTGGCCGCGCTTGTCGTCGAACTGGTAGCGGTAGATACCCTGGCTGGCGCCATCGGTGTAACTGCCCACCAGCAAGGTAGCGGCGTGGGCGTGAATAGTCAGGCTCATCAGGCTAGCGGTCAGCAGGCTCGTCCAGATCCGGTTCATCTTGGTCGTCGTCCGGGGCACGAAAGGCACTCATACAGACTAGCCGATGCTCGCCATCGGCATCGTTGAGTTGCCATTCATCACCCGTCGCGATGGCGGCGGCGACTTGCTCGGGAGTGAAGGACCAGCGGCGCAGCTGACGGCCGTCCATGCATTCGACGGTGAGGCCGGATTCGTCGGCGGTGAAGTCGAAGGCGTGCAGGCCATCGATCAGGAGCATGTCGCAGGTTTGCAGGGCGGTGGCGAGGGGGGACATGGGGGTACCTGTGAGAGATGTGGCGCCATTATAACCCCGGGGCTGCTTTGCAGCCCATCGCAGGCAAGCCAGCTCCCACAGGGATCGCATCGACCTCAAGGCCTGTGCAGTCCCTGTGGGAGCTGGCTTGCCTGCGATGGGCCGCAAAGCGGCCCCGTTCAATCAATGGGCGAAAATCGAGCCACCCTCCTTGCCCACCATTTTCTCCGGCTTGATCAGGAACCGCGCCAGCGCCGGCAGCAGCCACAACGCGCCAAACATGTTCCACAGCAACATGAAGGTCAGCATCAGCCCCATGTCCGCCTGGAACTTGATCGCCGAGAAGATCCAGGTGCACACGCCAATGGCCAGGCACAAGCCGGTGAACAACACGGCTTTACCGGTCGAACGCAGGGTCTGGTAATAGGCCTCCTGCAACGGCAGCCCGGCACGCAGGAAGCTTTCCAGGCGGCTGTAGATGTAGATGCCGTAGTCCACGCCAATACCCACACCCAGCGCCACCACCGGCAGGGTCGCCACTTTCACCCCGATGCCCATGTAGGCCATCAGCGCGTTGCCCAGCACCGAGGTCAACACCAAGGGCAACACAATGCACAGGGTGGCGGCAAACGAGCGGAAGGTGATCAGGCACATCACCGCCACACAGATGTAAACCAGGATCAGGATGGTCAGCTCGGCCGACTTGATCACTTCGTTGGTCGCCGCTTCAATCCCGGCGTTACCCGCCGCCAGCAGGAACTGAAGGCCTTCCTTGTTGTGGCTGTCGGCAAACGCCTTTGCTACGGCAGTGACCCGCTCCAGGGTCTCGGCCTTGTGGTCGTTGAGGAACACCAGCACCGGCGCCAGCGAGCAGTCGCCGTTGTACAGGCCATCGGCACGGGCAATGGAGTTGTTGAGGATGTCCGGGTTGCGCGACAGGGTCTCCCATTTCAGGCTGCCCTCGTTCATGCCCTTGATCACCTGCTTGGACACGGTCACCAGGGAAATCGCCGACTGCACGCCCGGGGTGTTCTGCATGGTCCACATCAGCTCGTCGATCGGTGCCATGGTCGAGTGGATCGAGCACTGCTCCGGCGGGGTCTTGACCATGATCACCAGCACGTCGGAGCTGGTGGAATAGTTGCTGATGATGAAGCTGTTGTCCTGGTTGTAGCGCGAATCGGGGCGAAGCTCTGGCGCGCCCTGGTCGAGGTCACCGATTTTCAGGTTCTGGCTGTACCACAGGCCACCGGCAAAGGCGACCAGCGCCAGCACCACCGACACCGGCGCCACCTTGGCACTGGCAAAGTTCGACAGCAGACGCCAGAACGGGTGTTCGCGGGTGGCGTCCTTCTTGCTGCGTTCGATGGCCTTCTTGCTGATGCCAACGTAGGAAATGGCCACCGGCAGCAGGATCAGGTTGGTGAACACGATCACCGCCACGCCGATGGAGGCGCCGATGGCCAGCTCGCGGATCACGCCAATGTCGATGATCAGCAGGGTGATGAAGCCTACGGCGTCGGCGAGGATGGCGATCATCCCCGGCAGGAACAGCTGGCGGAAGGTGCGACGCGCCGCCGTGAGGGCGTTATCCGCGTCGCTCGACTGCAAGGCAATGCCATTGATCTTCTGCACCCCGTGGGAAATGCCGATGGCGAAAATCAGGAACGGCACCAGCATCGAGTACGGGTCCAGGCCAAAGCCCACCGCATGCATCAGCCCCAGCTGCCACACCACTGCCACCAGGGTGGTGATGAGCACGGCGATGGTGCTGCGGATGCACCAGGTGAACCAGTACAACAGCACCCAAGTGATCGCCAGAGCAACGCCGAAGAACATTGCCACCATCACCAGGCCGTCGATCAGGTCGCCAACTTTCTTGGCGAAGCCGACGATGTGCACCTTCACGTTGGGGTTCTGGGCCTGGAACTTGTCACGGATCTTTTCTTCCAGCAGGTGCGAGAACTGCTGGTAGTCCAGCTTCACCTGCTTGCCCGGGTCTTGCGGGTCGGGGTAGCTCTCCAGCAGTGGCACGTCGACGATGCTGGACTTGAAGTTGTTGCCCACCAGCCGCCCCACCTGGCCGGACTTGAGCACGTTGTCGCGCAGGGTGTCGAGGCTGTCCTGCGAACCGTTGTAGGTGTTGGGGATCACCTCGCCACCGGAAAAGCCCTCTTCGGTAACCTCGCTCCAGCGCACGCTGGGGCTCCACAGCGATTTGAGCCCGGCACGGTCGACACCCGGGATGTAGAACACCTCGTCATGGACCTGGCGCAGGGTCTCCATGTAGTCCTTGTCGAAGATGTCGCCGTTCACTGCCTCGACCGAGATGCGCACGGTGTTGCCGAGGTTGGCCAGGTCGTTGCGGTGCTCCATCATCTGCTCGATGAACGGGTGCTGCAGCGGGATCATCTTCTCGAAGCTGGTGGAGGGGCGAATCTGCGTGGCCTGCCAGAACAGGAAAATGCTCACCAGTACGCACAGGGCGATGACCACGGGGCGGTGGTTGAAGATCAAGCGTTCAAGCAGCGTGGCCTTGTCCTGGTGGTGCGGGTGCATGGTAATGCTCTCCCTGCTGGTCATCGGCTTGCCCCCTCGGCCCCTTGGGCATCCGCCAGGTGTACACCGCCCTGCCCTACCAGCAGCAGGCCACCGTTGGCCAGGCCGCTGACGCCGGCCAGGGCGATACGGTCGGCACGGTTGTACACGCTGAAGGTCTGGCCGCCATCGGTGCTGCGCAGCACGCTGCCGCCGTTGCCGACCAGCACCAAGGTGCCATCATCGAGAAGCGTAGCGCTTGCCAGGCCGAATTCGAGGTTGCCGCGCGCGGCCTTGAGTTCGATCGGCTGCCAGCTGTCACCAAAATCGGTGGAACGGAACAGGTTGCCGCGCAGGCCGTAGGCCAGCAGGGTGTGCGGCTGAGCGGTGCCAATCACGCCGAACAGCGAGCCCTCGTACGGGCCTTCGACCTTGGCCCAGGTCTGGCCGTAGTCAGCGGAGCGGAACATGCCGCCCTGCTCGCCCACGATGAACAGGCCGGCATCACGCACTCGGGTAATGCCGTTCAGGTGAAGCTGGTCGGGGTTGTCCAGGCGCTCGGCCACGTCCTGCCAGTGCTGTCCGCCGTCGGTGGTTTCCAGCAAGGCGCCGTAGGCCCCCACGGCAAAGCCGTGCCGGGCGTCGAGGAAAGCGATATCGAGCAAGGGCGCTTCGCGGGCGAGGTCTTCAAACTGCTTGTTCCAGGTGGCCCCGCCGTCGCTGCTGGCGAGGATTTGCGAATCGTGGCCGACGGCCCAGCCGCGTTTGTCGTCGAGGAAGAACACGGCGGTGAGCAGTTGCCGGGTGGGCACGCGGGCCTGGGTCCAGGTGCTGCCCTGGTCGTCGGAGAACAGGATGTGACCCCGATCGCCCACCACCACCAGGCGTTTGCCGGCATGGGTGGCGCCGATCAACAGGCTTTGGCTAGCCTTGGCAGATTCGGTGGAGTATTCGTCGGCGGCGGCGGCCTGGACGCTGTCGGCCCACACCCCCAATGCCAGTGCCAGCACTGCGCTGGCTGCCCATGGCCAGGCACCGCGCCTGGCTGGCGCCTGTAGCTGTTCCCTCATGACTGCCCCCTGTTGTGTTCTTCTTGGTGGGTCAATGCACTGCAGGCACTGCGAAAAGCCTGATCTAGAGGCCTGCAATAGCTTGAGGGGATCGTAGCGGGGATGTTTGCGGGATTACAACGGGCGGGGTGTTATGTTTTGTTGTCGGCTTTGAACAGCTGGGGCCGCTGTGCGGCCCCAGGATCAACCAGGCTTACGCCAGGCTCTTGCTCACCACTTCATACACATCACTGGACAGCTCACCGGAAGCCAGAATCCGCTCTAGCTCACCCTTCATCAGGGCCTGACGCGCAGCGTCATACTTGCACCAGCGGGTCAGCGGTGCCAGTTGCCGCGAAGCAATCTGCGGGTTCAGTGCATTCAGCTCGATCACCAGGTCCGCCAGGAAGCGATACCCCGAGCCATCCGCCGCATGGAAGTTGACCAGGTTCTGCCCGGCAAAGGCACCCACCAGCGCACGGACCTTATTTGGGTTCTTCAGGGTGAACGCCGGGTGCTGCATCAGCGCCTTGACCCGCGCCAGCCCGCCCGGCAGCGCGCTGGCCGCCTGCACGCTGAACCACTGGTCCATGACCAGCGGGTTGTCCTTGAAGTGCTCGGCGAAGGTGTCCAGCGCCTTGGCGCGTTCGGCCTCGAACGGTGAGTTGACCAGCACCGCCAACGCCGTCAGGCGCTCGGTCATGTTGTCGCACTGGTCGAACTGCTCCAGGGTCGCTTCCAGCACTTGCGGCTTGCCACTCTGCATCAGGTACGACAGGGCGATGTTCTGCAGGCTGCGGCGTGCAAAGTGTTCGGCAGAGGCCACGTAAGCGGTGCTGCGCGATACTTCACGGTTGGCCTGGTAACGCGCCCACAGGGCGTCGAACAGCTGATCGGCGATCTGCTGGCGGGCGAACTCGCGGGCAGCGTGGATGGCGTCCACGTCGGCGACCTGGCTGATCTCGGTAAGGTACGCCTCACCCGGCAGCGAAAGCATTTCGGCCACCATGGCCGGGTCCAGCGCTTCGTTGCCCAACACGGTGCCCAGGGCGGTGATCAGTCGCTGGTCGAGCTTGAGCGCTTCACCACGCTGGTGCTGGCCAATCAGCTCTTGCAGCACCTGCACCGACAGCTGCTGGCCCGCCTCCCAGCGGTTGAAGCCGTCGCTGTCGTGCTGCATCAGGAACATCAACTGGTCGCGGTCATACGGGAAGCTCAGCTTCACCGGGGCGCTGAAGCCACGCAGCAGCGAGGGCAGCGGCTTGGCCGGAATGCCCTGGAAGGTGAAGGTTTGCTCGGCCTCGATCACCGACAGCACACGGCTGGTACCGCCAGCAGCCGCTTCACCGACAAGGCGCAGCGGCAGGTCATTGCCTTCGGCGTCCAACAGGCCCAGCTCCACCGGGATCACGAACGGCAGTTTTTCGGCCTTGTCCGGGGTTTGCGGGCAGCTCTGGCGGAAGGTCAGGCTGTAGGTCTGCGCAGCAGCGTCATAGGCTTCACTGACCTCCAGGCGAGGAGTGCCGGCCTGGCTGTACCAACGCTTGAACTGGGTGAAGTCGACACCATTGGCGTCTTCCATGGCCTTGATGAAGTCGTCGGTGGTCACCGCCTGGCCATCATGGCGTTCGAAGTACAGGTCGCTGCCCTTGCGGAAACCTTCGGCGCCCAGCAGGGTGCGGACCATGCGCACGACTTCGGCGCCCTTCTCGTACACGGTCAGGGTGTAGAAGTTGGAGATTTCGATGAAGCTGTCCGGGCGCACCGGGTGGGCCATGGGACCGGCGTCTTCGGCGAACTGGTGGGTACGCAGGTAGGCGACGTCTTCGATACGCTTGACCGTGCGCGAGTTCATGTCGGCACTGAACTCGGCATCGCGGAACACCGTGAAGCCTTCTTTGAGCGACAGCTGGAACCAGTCACGGCAGGTGACGCGGTTGCCCGACCAGTTGTGGAAGTACTCGTGGGCGACCACGCCTTCGACGCGCTGGTGCGCGGCATCGGTGGCGGTTTCGGCACGGGCCAGCACACAGCTGGAGTTGAAGATGTTCAGGCCCTTGTTTTCCATGGCGCCCATGTTGAAGTCGTTGACCGCAACAATCATGAAGATGTCCAGGTCGTACTCGCGGCCATAGACTTCTTCGTCCCAGCGCATGGACTTTTTCAGGCTGACCATGGCGTGGTCGCACTTGTCGATGTTCTCGGGCTCGACGTAGATGCGCAGGGTCACGTCCCGGCCAGACTGGCGGGTGAAGGTGTCCTCGACGCACCACAGGTCACCGGCTACCAGCGCGAACAGGTAGGCAGGCTTCATGAACGGGTCTTCCCAGGTCGCCCAGTGGCGGCCATCTTCTGCCGGCCCGCTGCCGATCGGGTTACCGTTGGACAACAGCACCGGGTAACGATGCTGCTCGGCGATCACCGTGGTGGTGAAGGTGCTCATGACGTCCGGGCGGTCGAGGTAGTAGGTGATCTTGCGGAAGCCCTCGGCCTCGCACTGGGTGCAGAACATCTTGCCCGACTTGTACAGGCCTTCCAGCGCGGTGTTGCTTTCGGGGTGGATCTTCACCGTGGTGTCGAGGGTGAAGCGCTCGGCCTTGGGGTGCACGGTCAGGCTGTCGACGTCCAGCTGATAGTCAGCCGCGTGCAGTTCCTGGTCATCCAGCGAAGCGCGCAGCAACTCCAGTTGCTGGCCATCAAGCACCAGTGGCGGCAGCCCGGCACCACGCGCCGGGTTGCGGCGCATCACCAGTTGCGCGTGAACCAGGGTGTGGTCCTCGAACAGCTCGAAGGTCAGGTGCGTCTCGTCGATCAGGTACTCGGGCGCCTGGTAATCCTTCAGGTAGATCACTTGCGGTTGTTCGGTACGCATGTAGAGGTCCTTTTACTGGAGCACGGCCAGCTGGTAGGCCGTGTACTTGCGAATATTGATCACACCGGTATCGAAGATCAGGTACTGGCCCTTGATGCCCAGCAGCGTGCCTTCGGCCACCGGGTCTTTGTCGAGGTTGAAGCTGACGATCTTTTTCGGGTAGGCCTCGACCGGGTAGTTCATCTGCACCACTTCGGCGTCGGGTAGCGACTGAATCGCCTGCAAGCCGAAACGCGCTTGCAGCTCACTCAAACCGTCGGCACAGGCATCGAAAATCTGGTCCCGAATGGCCGGCAGGTCGAGCACTTCGGCATCGCCCTTGAGCAGCGCACGCCAGTTGGTGCGGTCCGGCACCTGGCTGCGCAGCACGTCTTCGACCAGGCCGGATTGCTGGCGGGTGGCCACGCGCATGATCGGCAGGGCCTGGCTGGCACCCTGGTCGAGCCAGCGGGTGGGCAACTGGGTGGCACGGGTGATGCCGACCTTGATCCCCGACGAGTTGGCCAGGTAGACCACGTGGTCGGTCATGCAGAACTGTTCGCCCCAGGACGGTTCGCGGCAGGTGCCGGCGTCGTAGTGGCATTTTTCCGGGGCCATGATGCACACGTCACACTGGGCCAGCTTGGTCATGCACGGGTAGCAGTAACCCTGGCTGAAGCTGGTCTTGGTGCGCTTGCCGCAATGGCTGCAATGAATGGCGCCGAGGTATTCCAGGCGCAGGCGCTGGCCGATCAACGGGTTGACCGCCACCTGCGTGTCATCCAGGCGGAAGCTGTATTGCACCACCGGTGCCTGCAGGCTTACCGCCATTTTGCTCAACGAGCCACGAGCGAGTTCGATCAATGTACCGAGTCCGACTTGAACAGAATGTTGGGGATCGGCGCGGACTTGGACGCACACTCCTGCGGGCCCATGTAGCCGGTGCGCTGGTCTTCAGGCAGGTTCTTGATCTCCCAGGCGATAACGGCCTGCAGCGACAGCTCTTTCTGCTCGGCAGTGAGCTTGCGGCCATCCGACCATTTGCCGATTTCCACGGCCAGTTTCAGGCTTTCGTAGATTTCCGGGGTAATGTTTTCGATCATTTGCGCGAAAGTGGACATAGTGTCTCCTGATTCAAGCCGACAGTTTACGCCGGGCCAGCGCCCCACCCAAGAGCCCGGTCAGGCATCCGATGAGCAGCCCGCCCACGTGGGCGGCGTTGGCGATCTGGCCAAGGCCAAGGGTGCCGACCACGCCGGTAAGGCATACCACCAGCCAGATCAGCATCATCACCAGCACGCCCTTGGGTAGGTTGAAGTAACGGTTTGGCGCCAGCCACTGGAACAGCCACACATGCCCGAGCAGGCCATACAGCACGCCGGACAGGCCGCCGAACAGGCTCGGCCCGCTGGTGTAGTGCTGGGCCAGGTTGGACACCAGGCTGAACAGCAGGGTCAGGCCCAGCAACATCCACGGGCCCTGGCGCAGTTCGATGCGTTTGCCCAGCTCCCAGTACCACAGGCTGTTCATGGCCAGGTGCAGCACGCCGAAGTGCAGCAGCATGGGCGAGACCAGGCGCCACCACTGGCCTGCGTCCAGGGTTTGCGCCAGCGGGCTGAAGTACAGGTAATCGCCCTGAACGCGGAAGTCGAGGAAGGTGAACCAGCTGATGGTCGTGAAGTTGTCGCCCAGGCTGGTCAGGCCGGCGACGATGAAGCACAGCAGCAAGGTGATCGTCGTGACTTTGCAAGCTTTGGCCTGTTCCGTCAGGGAGGGCTGTGGTGGGGCATTCGCGGCGGTTCGGCGCCCCGACAAGCCCGCTCCCACAGGTTCCTCTGCTGCCTGGATGTCGGCGTTGCCATCCGGGTAGCGCTGGTAGAGTTGCAGCACGTCTTCGGCGAGGGTGTCGGGGGCCCAGAGCACCTGGGCATCACCCTCCTCGCTCACCCGATGCGGCACCTGCAGGCGCTGCAACAGGTGGACGAAGCCGCTGAGGTCGACCGACAGCGGCAGGCGCATCACTTCGATAATGTTCATTGGTTGGCCTGTGGGCGGTCGACGTCGACCCAGACGAACTTGTGCGGGTCGATGCGGGTTTCATCATCCAGCCGGTAGGCGACCAGCTTGCCGTAGAGCACAGCGCTGTAGTCCAGGCAGGCCAGGTTGGCGCGGATTGGCGCCGGGCGGCCGCTGCGCCAGTAGTGGCCGACGAACAGCAGGGGCTCGTCTTCGTCGTAGCGCAACAAGGCGTTCTTCTGACTGTGGCTGAGCGGGGTGCTGGCCACCTCTTCGGGCAGGGCATCGGGCTGGAACACGATGTCACCGTAGGTTTGCGGGTCTTCCTCCCAGAACTTGGTGCGGAAGAAGGCGCGGGTCAGGCCATCGCCGCCCGTCAGGGTCAGGCCGTCCGGCAGGCGCATGTCGGTGCCGCGCAGCAGGCGGTTGCACACGGTAGCGGCAAAGCTGTTGCTCACCGCCGAGGCCTGGATGAAGTGTTCATCGATGCGCCCGTCGGGGTACTGCTGGTGCAACGGCTCGATCAGTCGCGGGTCCCAGCAGGCATGCACCAGGCGGAAGCGCCCGGCATCGACGAACAGTGGAAGCGCGTAGAACCAGTTGACGAAGTCGTGCCAGTCGCCGGGGTGGTGGGCGAACTGGGTGAGGGTTTCGTCGATCAGCCGTGCGTGGCGTGGCGTGTGCTCGCGTACATAAGCCTTGCCGCTGCCGGGCAGCGCCGGGGTCACCCAGCCCAGGGCGTTGTACTCGTGGTTGCCCATGATGCACAACGCCTGGCCGGCCTCGACCATGTCGTGGACGATATGCAGCGCCTCGCGGATGCGTGGCCCACGGTCGACGATATCGCCCAGGAACAGCGCCATGCGCCGCGGGTGGCGCCACACGCCGGCCACGCGCTTGTAACCGAGGGCGTCGAGCAGGCGTTCAAGGGTCAGCGCACAACCGTGCACGTCACCGATGATGTCGAAACTTCGCGCCGGATCGAACATCAGTCGTCCCTGCTCCCCAGGCGGCTGCCCCAACCGAGCTTGGTGCGGCAGACCTCGTAGTAGTTGTGGTCCAGCGGGTGGATCAGGCGCAGCTTCTGCGGCTTCTTGCTGACCGTGATGGTGTCGCCGGGGGCGCAGGTGAAGTGGTTCTGGCCGTCACAGGACACTTGTGGGTAGATCTGCAGGTCCTTCGACACCACGATCTTCAGCTCGCTGTTGCCATCGACCACGATCGGCCGGCCCGATAGGGTGTGCGGGTACATCGGCACGATGACGATGGCATCGAGCTTGGGGTGCATAATCGGGCCGCCGGCCGACAGCGCATAGGCGGTGGAGCCGGTGGGGGTGGCGACGATCAGGCCGTCGGCCTTCTGGCTGCAGACGAACTGACCGTCGATGTAGATCTCGAACTCGATCATGCGCGTGGACTTGCCCGGGTGCAGCACCACGTCGTTCAGCGCATCGCCCTGGCCAATGGCTTCGTGGTGGCGGCGCACTTCGGCCTGCAGCAGGAAGCGGTTTTCCACCAGGTAGTGGCCGTCGAGCACCTCGGCGACTTTGTCTTCCAGTTCGTCGGGGCGGATGTCGGTGAGAAAGCCCAGGTTGCCACGGTTGATGCCCAGCACCGGAATGTTGTGACGGGCCAGGGCGCGGGCAGCGCCCAGCAGGCTGCCGTCGCCGCCGACCACGATGACCAGATCGCAGACTTCGCCCAGCAGCTTGCGGGTGGAGGTTTGCAGGCCATGGCCGGGCAGCACTTCGGCGATGGTGTCCTCGAGGATCACGTGCAGGTGGCGCTCGAGGAGGAATTTTTTCAGTCGGCGAATGGTGTCGAGCACCTGCGAGCTGCCAAGGCGACCGATGATACCGATATTGCGAAATTGCTCCATGGGGCTCCTGCGAGGCTCTGCGGCGGGTGACGATGGGCCGATTATGGGCGAAACCACCGGGTAGCGGCAAACCGGCTATGCTCGCTGGATGATGCCATTCGCCCTGCTCCACGACCTGCCCCGGCAATTGCGCCGCCCTGCCGTGCGCGACCTGGCCTGGGCCATGCTGTCGCCGCCCCTGCTCAGCGCCCCGCCCTGCCCCCAGCGCCACCCGCTGGCGGGCAGCCTGTGGGCGCAGCAGCCGCAGCACCTTGAACAATGGTTGCGCGCGCTGGATGAAGATGACCGGCCATTGCAAGACTGGCTGGCGAAGCTGAGCAGCCGGCGGCTGGGGCATTACTACGAACGCCTGTGGCAATTCGCCCTGGCCCAGGCGCCGGGCATCGAGCTGCTGGCAGCCAACCTGGCGGTCCGAGATGCCGGGCGCACGCTGGGTGAACTGGATATGGTGTTGCGCGACCGTGACGGCGTGCACCACCTGGAACTGGCGATCAAGCTGTACCTGGGGCCGGAAGGCGCCGGGCACGACCCGCATGCCTGGCTGGGGCCTGGGTGCCATGACCGGCTGGGGAGCAAGCTTGCGCACCTGGCGGGGCATCAGCTGCCCATGTCGAACGGAGCGCACAGCCGCGAGCTGTTGACCGGGTTGGGGGTTGGCCAGGTGCAGGCCCATATTTGGCTGGGAGGCTATCTGTTCTACCCATGGCCGGGGCATGCCGAGCCACCGACGGGCGCCAACCCGCAACACTTGCGTGGGCGCTGGGTACGGAGGCGGGACTGGGTCATGGGTGAGGGTGAGTATTGGCAACCATTGCAGCGGCATGCCTGGTTGGCACCGGCGCGGGTCGAGGTAGGTGAGTGCTGGGCGGTGGAGCAGTTTGCCGCGTGGTTGCATGTGCTGGAGCGCCAGGCTCCGGCGCAGTTGCTGGTGAGGTTGGAGCCTGATGCAGATGGCGCCTGGCAGGAAATGGAGCGGGTGTTTCTGGTGGCTGAAAGTTGGCCATTTTCACCCGAAGATTAAAGTCGCCTGTTCCGGCCTCTTCGCGGGCAAGCCCGCGCCCACAGGTACTGCACAGCCTTTGAAATCTGCGCAGTACCTGTGAAGGGCCGGCACAGGCAACACAATTTTCACAGACCTAGCGCAAAGATTTGTTCCCGGTAGCCATTAAAGTGATACCTGAGCGCCAGCAAGAGCGCCATTCCGACCTGATGACGAGGACCGATCATGGTTTCATCCACCCCCGCGACCCACTACACTCGCCTGTCCATCGCCCTGCATTGGCTGATGCTGGTGCTGCTGGCCGCTGTCTACGCCCTTATCGAACTGCGCGGCCTGTTCCCTAAAGACAGCGTTGAACGCAACCTAATGAAAGACCTGCACTTCATGCTCGGGCTCAGCGTGTTCGTGCTGGTCTGGCTGCGCCTGGCCGTGCGCCTGAGCCGCCCGACCCCGCCGATCGTACCCAAGCCGCCGGCCTGGCAAACCGGACTTGCGCACCTGATGCACCTGGCGCTGTACTTGCTGATGATCGGCCTGCCGCTGGCCGGCTGGCTGATCCTCAGCGCCGCCGACAAACCGGTACCGTTCTTCGGCCTGGAACTGCCACACCTGATCGGCCCGGACCCGGACCAGGCCAAGTTCATCAAGGGCTGGCATGAACGGGTTGGCAGCTGGGGTTACTGGCTGATCGGCCTGCACGCGCTGGCCGGGCTGTACCACCACTATGTGCAGCGGGACAACACGCTGCTGCGCATGCTGCCGTACAAGTAACCGCGCCGGCCCTGCAGGCCACCGGTGTGCACGACGATCAGGCGGGTGCCGGGCGCGAACAGCCCAGCCCTGACCTGCTCACGCAAGGCCAGCAGGGCCTTGCCGGTGTACAGGGCTTCGAACGGTACGCCGCTGCATTGCTCGCACTCGGCGATAAAGGCCAGCAGGTCATCGTCGAACGTGCCGAAGCCGCCACGGCAGGCGTCGTGAAGCTGGTAGCCGTGGCCGCCGGCCAAGGCTGCCATTGTCGCGGGTACACCGTGGTCCCGGGGTACGGCCAATGCGCCATGTACGGCATGCGCGCCCCCCTCGGCCAGTACCAGGCCGGCCAACGTGGTACCGGTGCCAGCGGCCAGCCACCAGGCGTCGTAATCCGACCAGCCAAGTAGCGCGATTTGTGAGCGCGCCTGCTCCATGATCAGGGCACATCCTTGTGCGCCGGCCAGCCCGCCGCCGCCTTCCGGGATGCAGTGCCAGCCGGGATAGCGGGCCTGCCACGGGGTCCAGAAGTCTGGTTCGTTGCGCGCGCGGTAGCCACCATAGCCCAGCCAGTGCAGTTCCATGCCCAATGCCTGAAGGTCACGCACAGTGGGTGTGTCCTGGGCGTGCCCCCGTAGCAGGCCGGCGGTGGCGAAGCCGAAGCGCTTGCCGGCGGCGGCCAGGGCGTGCAGGTGATTGGAATGGTTGCCACCCAGGCTGATAAGACCCGGGGCTTTGCTGGTTCGCGCTTGCTGCAGGTGATGGCGCAGCTTGAACCACTTGTTGCCGCTGATCAGTGGGTCGATCAGGTCCAGGCGCAGGATGGCGGCTTCGACATTGGCTTGTTGCAGCCAAGGCAGGCTCAGAGGATGTAGGGGGGCTTGGGGGAGGTCTAAAAGCATCGTGCGAGTTTATCAGTGAAATCCTGGGGCCGCTGTGCGGCCCCGGCAATTTCAGAGTTCAGCCGCTAATCTCGACCCCTGGTTGATTGCCCGCTTGGCATCCAACTCAGCCGCTACATCCGCACCACCAATCAGGTGCACCGACTGCCCCGCCGCCACCAGCCCGTCCTGCAACTCGCGAAGCGGATCCTGCCCGGCACAGATCACCACGTTGTCCACCGGCAACACCTGCGGCTCGCCATCCGCCACACGAATGTGCAGGCCGGCATCGTCGATACCCAGGTACTCGACACTGTTCAGCATCTGCACCTGCTTGTTCTTCAGCCCGGTGCGGTGAATCCAGCCGGTGGTCTTGCCCAGGCCATCACCCACCTTGGACTTCTTGCGCTGCAACAGGTACACCTGCCGCGCCGGGGCATGCGGCTCGGCCTTGACTCCCGCCACGCCACCGCGTGCTTCCAGGTGGGTATCGATGCCCCATTCTTTCCAGAACGCCTCACGGTCCTGGCTGGTGGCCACGCCCTGATGCACCAGGTACTCGGACACATCGAAGCCGATGCCACCCGCGCCAATCACCGCAACCGATTGGCCCACCGGCTTGCGCTCAAGCAGTACGTCAAGATAGCTGAGCACCTTGGCATGTTCGACACCGGGAATGGCCGGGATACGTGGGGCAATACCGGTGGCCAGGATGATGTCATCGTAGCCGCCACTCACCAGCGCCTGTACATCGACACGGGTATTCAGGCGCAAGTCCACGCCCGTGCTTTTCACCTTGTTGCGGAAGTAGCGCAGGGTTTCAACGAACTCCTCCTTGCCCGGCACCCGCTTGGCGACGTTGAACTGCCCGCCAATCTCGCTGGCAGCGTCGAACAGGGTGACCGAATGGCCACGCTCAGCCGCCACGGTGGCCGCTGCCAGGCCCGCCGGGCCGGCCCCCACCACGGCAATGCGCTTCACGTCCCGTACAGGCAGGTAATTGAGCTCGGTTTCGTGGCAAGCACGGGGGTTGACCAGGCAACTGGTCAGCTTGCCACCGAAGGTGTGGTCCAGGCAGGCCTGGTTGCAGCCGATGCAGGTGTTGATCTCGTCGGCACGCCCGGCTGCCGCCTTGTTGACGAAATCCGGGTCGGCCAGGAATGGCCGGGCCATCGAGACCATGTCGGCATCGCCCTCGGCCAATACGGCCTCGGCCACCTCCGGGGTATTGATACGGTTGGTGGTGATCAGCGGAATGCTCACCGCGCCACGCAGCTTGGCGGTGACCTTGCTGAAGGCTGCACGCGGCACTTTGGTGGCGATGGTCGGGATACGCGCTTCGTGCCAGCCGATGCCGGTGTTGATCAAGGTCGCGCCAGCCTGCTCGATGGCCTTGGCCAATAGCTCGATCTCGTCCCAGGTGCTGCCACCTTCCACCAGGTCGAGCATCGACAGGCGGAAGATGATGATGAAGTTCGGCCCTACCGCACCACGCACCCGGCTGACGATGTCCACCGCCAGGCGCATACGGTTTTCATAACTACCGCCCCAACGGTCGGTACGGTGGTTGGTATGGGCAGCAAGGAACTGGTTGATGAAGTAGCCTTCCGAGCCCATGATCTCGACGCCGTCGTAACCGGCACGCTGGGCCAGCACCGCGCAGTTGACGAAGTCAGCGATCTGCTTCTCGATGCCCGCCTCATCCAGCGCTTTGGGCTTGAACGGGTTGATCGGCGCCTGGATCGCACTGGGTGCCACTTGCCGTGGGCTGTAGGCATAGCGCCCGGCATGCAGGATCTGCAGGCAGATCTTGCCACCCGCGGCATGTACGGCTTCGGTGACGATACGGTGCTTGTCGGCCTCCTCCTCGGTGCTGAGCTTGGCCGCACCGGAATACACCCCGCCTTCATCGTTGGGCGCGATGCCACCCGTTACCATCAGGCCAACGCCACCACGGGCGCGCTCAGCAAAGTACGCCGCCATTCGCTCGAAACCGCCGGGGCGCTCTTCGAGGCCGGTGTGCATCGAGCCCATCAGGGTGCGGTTGCGCAAGGTGGTGAAGCCCAGGTCCAGCGGGGCAAGCAGGTGCGGGTAGCGGTCGGCGGCCATGAAAAGGTCCCCTGGTGTCGTGATCACGGTATGCAGGCACCTCACCGGTCAGCGGGGCCTGTCGTTTGTCTGTCAGCGACATTAAACAGCCGTTTGAATTGGCTCAATGATCGAAACTGACAAGTTATTGATCCTGGCATACTGCGGGACTACCCTAGAGAACCCTCGCAACCAAGGCGCAGCCCTGCTTCATGCGAAAACTCCTGGCAAGCGCCTTGGCGCTGGTGATGATCGCCGCCCTCTTTGGTTATGGCTTCTGGACCCAACAGCGTCCGGAAGGCCACTACCTGTCCGACCTGCGCATCGAGCTGGCACTGAACCACGGCGTGCCAGGCGAACACGGCAACCTGCTGGGCGTCGAGCCGCTGCTGTACCCGGGTGACTACCAGAACCTGCAGCGCCTGCACCGCAAGCTCGCGGCTTACCTTGAGCAGGCTCGCGCACAAGGACTGATAAGCCCGCGCACGGTGGTGGTGCTGCCGGAGCACATCGGCACCTGGCTATGGGCGCGCGGTGAGAAAAACGAACTGTATCAGGTGACCCAGAGCCGCGAGGCCCTGCAATGGCTGGAGCTGAGCAACCCGCTGCGCTACGGCCTGGCCATGCTCGGCGCCGACGGCGATGACCGGCGCGCCGATGCGCACCTGCGCATGAAGGCCGAGCAAATGGCCGCAGACTATCAGCAGTTGTTCGGCGGCCTGGCCAAGGAATTCGGCGTTACCCTGGTGGCCGGCTCCATCGTGCTGCCTGCGCCTTACGTGAAACAGGGCGTGCTGCACGCCGGTAGTGGCCCGCTGTTCAATAGCAGCATGGTGTTTGCTGGCGATGGCTCGCTACTGGGCGAGCCACAACACCAGCAGTTCCCTGACAGCGAAATGCGCCGCTACGTCCACAATGGGCGCAAGCACCCGTTGCAGGTCGTGCAAACGCCTGCCGGGCGACTGGGTGTCCTGATAGGCAGTGACAGCTGGTACCCGGAAAACCATCGGCAACTGGCACAACAAGCGGTACAACTGGTCGCCAACCCGGTGTTTCTCAGCGGCAAGAGCAGCTGGGAAGCGCCATGGCGTGGCAACCGCCACCAGCACGCCACCGCCGGACTGCCCCTGCAGCGCGGCGAAGTTAGCGAACAGACCGCCTGGCAACGCCTGACCGAGGCGGCCGGGGCCAGTGTCAGCAGCATGAGCGTGTTCATGCGTGGGCAGTTCTGGGAGCAAGGCAGTGATGGCCAAGGCTTCGCCCACCAGGCGGGTGCGTTGCTGGTGGGCACCCCAAGCCCGGGTGCCCGCCTGCTGAACCTGTGGCTGTAACACCATGGCCCGCCCCCGCGTGCGCCTGGGCGACCTGTCGGTTGGCTTTGTTCAACCGCTGAGCGAGGCCCTGCGCGAACTTGGCCACGCCCCCGAACCGCTGCTGCTGCGCTATGGCCTGGATGGGCCGCGCCTGGCTGAAGCCGGCGCGCGCTTGTCGATCCCCCGCTACATGCACCTTGGCCACGCCGCCATCGAACTGTGCGGCGAGCCCGCCCTGGGCCTGCACATGGGGCGCCTGAGCCGCCTGGCTCATGCCGGCCTGGCCGGGGTCACCGCCGCCCAGGCCCCTACCCTTGGCGAGGCGGCGCGCACCCTGCTGCACTTCGAACCGCTGTACGCGGCCAACTACCGTGGCCACTCCAGCTTTCACGAAGACGCCCAGGGCGCCTGGCTGCGCTTCTACTCCATCAGCCCCTATAACGCCTTCAACCGCTTCGTGGTCGACTCGCTGCTCGCGGGTTGGCTAGCCCAGCTAGCCGACCTTGCAGGCACTCCGGTGCAGGCCGAACGCCTGGACATCGAATTTGCCGCACCCGCGTATGCCGCGCGCTACCAACCGCTTTGCAGCACACCCGTGCAGTTCGCCGCCGACGGCAACCGCCTGCGCCTGAGCCGCGCCACACTGCAACTGGCCAACCCCAGGCATTGCCCGAGCACTTGGCAGCACCTGTTGCAGCTGTGTGAGGCCGAAATGCTGCAGCGCACGCGGGTGCGCAGCCTGGGTGAGCGCATCACCCACCTGCTGGGCCCGCTGCTCAATGGCGGCCGAGAGCCCGACCTGGAAGAAGTGGCGCTGCACCTGCAGTTGCCAACCTGGACACTGCGCCGCAAGCTGGCCGAGGAAGGCACACGCTTTCGCGACTTGCTCAATGAAACACGGCGCGACCTGGCCGAGACCTATATCCGCGATACAGCGCTGGCCTTTGGCGAGATTGCCTATCTGTTGGGGTTTGCATCGGCCGAGGCCTTCCAGCGCGCGTTCAAGCGCTGGACGGGCCTTACACCGGGAGAGTTCCGCCGCAGCCAGCGGCGGGTGAGCTAAAGCTCGGTGGCGTCGTCAGCCGGTTCCGGGGTGTCCAGTTCGTAAGCCTGGGTTTCGAGTAGTTCTTCCTGGTATTCATCCATAGCCCTGCGTCCTCTTTACTCATTTGTCTTCGTCGTTGTCACCTTCAACCTAAGCAGGTGGGATGAAGGAATGATGACAAGCGTATGAGTGGTAAACGTAGCAGGTGTTCAGGAAGTTATCGCAGCGCTTCTGTAACAGGGGATGTGTCTAACCTGTACCGGGCCTATCGCCGGTACAAGTGCCCATTAAAGAGAGGGTGACGCCGCTTCGGCAGGCTGCGCATCCTGCTGCACCTGAATCGGCGCAGCCTCTACCGGCGGTGCCACCGGCTGCGAGCCCTGGCTGTCATTCACCGCTGGCGCTGCCACCGCTTCACTGGCCGGGGCAACGGCCGCAGGCGTGGGCACAGCCTCAGCCGCCGGTACGGGTGTCGGGGCAACAGGGTTAGCCGCTGCCTGCTCTGGCAACCCCAGGTCAACCGCCGGCTTTTCAACCTTGGGCGCTTCGGCCTTGGCCTTGCTCACCTTCTTCGGCTTGGGCAGGTAACTCTCCACCAGGGCGAAGTAGCGGTCATAGAACTGCGCGGCCGTTACCGTCTCGCTGGCCACTTTGACCATTGAATCGTCACTCGAGCCAATCGGCATCGACACCGAACCCAGCACGCCCACCCCCAGGCTGGCAGAGGTGTTGGATTTTTTCAGCGCATAACGGTCCTGCAGCGCGTTAGCGAACATGGTCGAGCGCTGCTCGTCGCTCACATCCGGTGCACAGGTAACGTTGAAGCTGATTTGCAGGTGGTTCTCGCTGTTCTGCTGGAAGCTTTTGTTGCCCACCACCTGGTTGGCGCCACTGCTGGTGATGATATACCCCTGGCTGAGCAAGGCACGCCGCGCGGCCTCGCAAGAGCCGGCATCGCTTACAGGGAAGCTGCGCGAGAAGGTACCCGAGTCGTCGAAGTTCTCGTGCTCGTAGATGGCGGCCTTTTTCGAGGAACAACCGGTCACGCCCGCCAGCACCAGGGCCAGCCCGAGCGCACCAAAGACGGAAGATCTGGTCATTGCGAATTCCGGGTATGTCGAGAAGGTGCCTATTGTGCAACACAGCAGGCAGGCACAGGAACCACTGGTCGGTGAAGAACCTGTCAGGTTGGTGTAAATGTGAGTAAAGGCCGGGAATGCTTGCCCGTAGAAACGAAAAAAGCGACCCAAAGGTCGCTTTTTTGTGCTTCAAGGCGTTCAAGGGGCCTTGAGGCGAAGATGGCGCAGCGGACGGGACTCGAACCCGCGACCCCCGGCGTGACAGGCCGGTATTCTAACCGACTGAACTACCGCTGCGTATCGTTCAGGCTTGCGCCCGATTGAAACCTGGGTCTACCCTTCCGGCGCATTGGCCTCAGGGCAGGCACAAAAAAAGCGATAACATGATCGCTTCTCT
>NZ_JBICKA010000068.1:0-5268 GCF_043103635.1 Pseudomonas sp. yb_9
GAAGAAATCCTTGGGATTGGCACAGCAGGTGAGAAGCTGACTGCAGCGCAAAACATCAGCCCAGAAGGTGCAAGACATGGACTCGATTGAACTACTCGTTTACGCGGTCATTGGCGTGGTCGGCACATTGGGAGTGGTGGCGGTGATTGGCTACAAAGTCGCAGATCATCTCGACAAGAAAAATCACACCGAGTGATTTTGCAACACACCGGCAGACCCGCATGACGGTCGCTTGGGATTCGCCAGGGCTTGGGTAGGGTTCTGGCATGTGCCAAGTACAGCAGGTTCACGTCATGAGCAAAGTTGAATGCCAGTGCTGCAAGAAGATGATGGTTCCGAAGGTGATCACCAGCGCGCCGTTCTACATCAGCGGAATCCCAGTAGGCGGCCGTGATCCCGAGTCGTCCGTATGTCCCTTCTGCCTGTCGCCGAACTGGATGCTCACCGAGCGTCAGGCCCTGGCTGCCAGCAAGGCCAATGCTGAGTTCTACGGCATCATGGTTCTCGTCCTGGTGAACATCGTTGCATTCGTCCGCTTCGGGGAACTGGCGGGCGGTATAGCCCTTGCGGTGTCAGTCACAGCCGTTGTCATGCGCGCCAGTATGATACGAGCGCTGCGCTGTCGCCTGGGCCGTAAGACGGACTAGTCTATTCCAGGCGAGCGGAATGCTACCCAGGCTGCGGATGCGGCCTGCTATCTGGGTAAAATTCATGCGAATCTCACTGCTGCTCGAACACCACGTCAAGTCGCGTCGTCACTCGGTCATTTGATTGCGGATTTTAAGCACTGTGGTGGTACTGCACCCTGCATGGCGAGCGGTCGCCCGAATCCCCAGGCCAGCGCCGAGCAGCTCACCAACGCGCTGATGCAGCCCCTTGTCAGCAGGCCGACCTTTGTAAGCGCCGGAAGCCTTTGCCCTCTGGATACCCTGCGCCTGGCGCTCCCGACGCTGCTCGTAGTCCTTGCGCGCAATAGCCGCCATCATCTCGATCATCATGCCGTTGATAGCTGCCAGCATTCGGTCAGTGAACTCATCACCTACCATTTCTCTCATGCCTTGGTGGCTGGTCGGCAAATCCAGGGCGACGATGCGCAGTCCCTTGGAGTCAATCGCAGCCTTAAGCGCCTGCCAATCAGCCACCGGCAGCCGTGAGAGCCGGTCAATACTCTCAAGCAGTAACACGTCACCTCTATGGGCATCACCTAGCAGCCTCAACAGCTCCGGCCGGTCGGCCCTGGCCCCGCTGGCGTTCTCGATATACTGCGCGGCAATGGCCTTGCCATGGTCAGCAGCGAAGAGCTGAAGAGCGTTACGGGCACGACTGGCGTCTTGCTCCGCAGTGGATGCACGAAGGTAGGCGCGAACGAACATGGAAATTCCTTTGATGTATCAGATTGGGTGTTTTTCTTCTGGCGTATCACTTAGACCGTTACTTATAAAATCAAATACCAGGAAAAGCATTGCTCCTGAACGTATCAGCTCAGGCATACCCAAAAAAATCGTCGCAGACTTGCGAAAGCCAGCGACGAAAGACCAGCAGGATTATTTTCCTACAAAGTAGAGTGCTCGGCCTTGGTTGAAGATGGCCGCCGGGATCGAATCCTTCCTCAGTCGCTGACCAGGATGGTAGATGTAGATCCATTCGGGTAGGTACTTCGATGCCTGCAGCATGGCTTCCGAGGTCGTCATGTCGTTCTTGTAGGCATCAAGCGTGAACTGGTTGTGCCGGATAAATATCGGCCCGTAGCTGCGAGGCGACGCCAAGAAGCTTGGTGACGCAGCGGGTGTATCCGCGAATGGGATAGGACGTTCCGCAAAGATATCTGCTGGCGTTGCGTACGAGCGCGAATGACCATCAGGGTATCGGCCGGTCTGCATACCCAGCTTTGACAAACCACCTGAGAAACTCTTTCTGAGTGATCTGGCCTAATGATTTTGGACACCTTCTACGGGCGCTATGATGGCGCCCAATTGGAGGCAAAATCAGTGCGAAAGTCATACTCGAAAGAACAGAAAATCCGGGCTGCTGAGATGGTGCTCGACGGTGGTCAATCAGTCCCCGAAGTCTGTGAAATGCTTGAAATTGGGCCTACAGCCCTGCGTCGCTGGGTTGAGCAAGTGCGCAAGGAGCGAGAGGGCAAGGTACCGGCTGGAGCCAAGGCTATCACCCCGGATCAACAACGAATCCAAGAGTTGGAAGCGTTGGTTCGGCAGAAAGACCGAGATATCGAAATCCTAAAAAAGGCCAGTGCTCTCCTGCTTCGGGACTCCAAAGATCGTTTTCGCTGATCAACGGGCTGAGTGAGCAATACGGTATCGTCGAATGCTGTCGCGTGCTTGGGGTCAAGCGCAGCAGTTTCTATGCATGGCGCAAACGCCAAGCCCGGAAAAATCCAGAGCGGGATCAGTTACGCTCGGCTGTAGAGGGCCATTTCAAAGTCTCTCGAGGTTCGGCTGGATCGCGAACACTAACCGAGGAACTGCGGCGTGACGGCCATAAAGTCGGACGCTACAAAGTGCGTAGTCTGATGCGTGAAGCTGGCCTGAAATGCAGGCAGCGCCGGCCGCACCGGTACCGTTCTTCAGGCGCGGAAGCGCTGATTGCAGAAAATCAGTTGAAGCGGAATTTCAAAGTTTCGACGATCAACGAAGTGTGGTGTGGGGATGTGACCTATATCCAGGTTGGCAAGCGCTGGCTGTACTTGGCAGCTGTGCTCGACCTGTACGCACGACGGGTGGTGGGCTGGGCATTTTCAATGATTGCGGACGCCAGGCTGGCCTGCAACGCGCTACGCATGGCGGCCGAATCCCGCGGCAAGCCGAAGGATGTGATGTTTCATTCCGACCAGGGATGCCAGTACACCAGCCACAAGTTCAGGGCTGCACTTGAAGAGTACGACATGAATCAGAGCATGAGCCATCGAGGACAATGCTGGGATAACGCCGCCATGGAGCGCTTTTTTGGGGCCCTGAAGTCAGAGTGGATTCCCGCAGGGGGTTATGAAACCGAAGCACAGGCGCGGGCTGACGTTCAGGCTTATTTGGTCCGCTACAACCTGAAGCGCCTCCACAGCTACAACGGTTATCAAACCCCGGTAGCCATGGAGAAAAAGCTCAAGGATGCGGCATGAAACCTTAACTGGTGTCCAAAATAAGTTGACCAGTTCAGCGGGCCTCCTCCACCTTCTGCAGGGCCAGAGCCGATGCCTCCTCTGGTGAGCCGGCCTGATCGGAAGGCACCCAGGCAACAACCTGAGTTGCCCGAGCCGGATCACTTGATCCACCCAGTAGCATCAAACCCAAGCCAACACCTGCGGCTGCGCCACCGCTCATGCCTGAAGGTGGTGAGACATATCCAATTGCACTTAATCCAGCGTCCCCTAGCCCTGCCACTGAGCTTTTGGTGGGGCTCACTCTATCAACTCCCCCTACCATCTCGATTGGAACGTCACGCTGCCCGGAAACCCCCATAGCAGTCAGAACGTGCATCGCATCCGACCATTTTTCCTTCGGGACATCCTTTGGCTCAGGAAGCTGAACAGTCTTCGGCGACTGAGTGGAAGAGCACCCAACCAGAAAAGCTACTGCCGCAGCCAGCAAGCTGACTTGAATCACTGTCGATCTACTACCCATGGCGCAACTCCCTGTTGTGATCAACACAGCTTACGGCGGCTTGCAGAAAACCCAACGGCATACCCCTGCGACAGGACCGGCTTGGGATTTCCAAGACCTGGCATAGCGTGTCATGCAACGTCATGCAAACGGAGCACCACTATGGAATTTCGTGACCTTGGGTACGGGCGAACTTTCCCACCAGTAGCACCGAATGGGCGGATTTACGCCGTACCAGTCACCCAGGAAAACCAGGTAGAAATTTTCTGCCTAACACCTGAAGGAGTCATTGGAAGCGGAGTCAAGGCTAACTGGGCTGAGATCACAGGTTTCTACTACGACGATGAGTCCTGGGAAATCATCCTGCGCAACTACATCGGCAGGGGGATGCGTTTCCGCCGGGGTGTGCCCTGTGGAATCGTCGAAGACGGTTGCGAAACCTTCAAAACAAATATTCAAGGGTTCGCAATCCCAATCTGCGTAATGAACCGTATCGCTCTCGAGCAGAAAAAACTGCATCAGACGTGATGGCGGCTTTGGTCTTTCAGAGCAACCAGTAGCCTGACTACGTCGTGTGGCTTGCCCATACCCTGGTAGGGAATTTCTCAGAGATCTAATTTCCGTCGCTTTTGTTGCGTGAAAGCGAAACCCACGCCAGGAAACCGTCCGTAGGCTGTATCCGAGTAGTTAAAGGAAGTCGGATATGACCAACAGAACTGTTAGACGCTGCTCGCATGAGCAAGCCCTCTACGCCAAATCGATACGCGGCCTATGCGCAATCGTTACCCCTGAATAGCCAGGAATACCGACGCATGCGCTACGTAACCGTGAGGAAATTTGCCAGCGAGTCTGGTTACTCCGAAGACGCTATCCGCTCGAAGCTTCGCGACGGAATTTGGCGGCTCGGTGAAATATGGATCAAGGCGCCAGATGGCCGAGTACTAATTGATGTGGAAGGATATGAGTCGTGGGTAGAGATGGGCGGGGCGTTCGGGCAGTCTCCGAGTCGAGTATCGAAATTACGTTCATGTATCGCGGTGTCAGGTGCAGGGAGAGGATTGCACTCAAGCCCACCGCCACTAATCTGAAACGTGCCGAGCAGCACAAGGCGGCGGTCGAGCACGCGATCGCCAATGGCACGTTCGACTATGCCGTCACCTTCCCAGGCTCGCCGAGGGCGACGAAGTTCGCGCCAGAGGCCAGCCAGGAAACCGTCGCGGGCTTCCTGACCAAGTGGCTGGCCGGCAAGAAGCAGCACGTGTCGAGCAGTACATTCGAGGGGTACAGGAAGCTGGTCGAGCTGCGCCTGGTGCCGGCGCTCGGCCCTACCCTGTTGGTCGATCTGAAGCGAAAGACTGTGCGCGACTGGCTGAGCACGCTGGAGGTGTCCAACAAGACCCTGAGCAACATCCAGAGCTGCCTGCGCTCGGCACTGAACGACGCTGTGGACAATGACGAGCTGATCGATACCAACCCGCTAGCCGGCTGGACCTTCTCGCGCAAGGATCAGGTGAAGGAAGACGACGTCGACCCCTTCAGCCCAGAGGAACAACGCGCCATCCTGGCCCAGCTCGATGGCCAGGCGAAGAACCTAGTGCAATTCGCATTTTGGACAGATATGCGTACCAGCGAAATGGTCGGGTTGAACTGGGAG
>NZ_JBICKA010000069.1:0-310 GCF_043103635.1 Pseudomonas sp. yb_9
GAAGAATTCAAGATCGAAGCGGTCAAGCAAGTGACCGAGAAAGGCAAACCTGTCGCCGATGTCGCTCAGCGCTTGGGCATGTCCGTGCACAGTCTTTACGCGTGGATCAAGGTCTACAGCAAGCCCCAAGAGCAGCGTCAGCACGACGATGATCAGCAGGCCGAACTGCGCAAGCTGCGCGCTGAACTCAAGCGGGTGACGGAAGAGCGAGACATCTTAAAGAAGGCCGCCGCGTACTTTGCCAAGGAGTGCGGCTGAAGTACGCCTTCATCAAGAAGCACTCGATCGATTACCCGGTGCGGCGTCTTTG